>CALAVF010000103.1 GCA_937892315.1 uncultured Prevotellaceae bacterium
GTTGAAAGATGCGTTCGTCCGTTCGGCTGCCCCAAGGTTTCACGTCTCAGCAGAGTCCTGCTGTGGCGTATCGTGGCATCTTCATCAACGACGAGGACTGGGGCATCCTGCCGTGGAGCGGGGGAGTCATCGGCCCCGAAACGAACGAACGCATCTTTCAACTGATGTTGCGTCTGAGAGCCAATTATTATTGGCCTTCGATGCACGAGGTGAGCCAACCTTTTTTCACGATTGAGGGAAATCGGGAGATGGCACACAAATATGGCATCTATGTAGGTGGCAGCCACTGCGAGCCGATGGGCACCTCGCCAGCCACCGAGTGGAAGATGCGTGGAGTGGGCGATTATAACTATGTGACCAACAAGGAGAATGTGCAGAAGTTCTGGGCGGAACGTCTGGACGAGGTGAAAGGTCAGGATATGGTCTATACGATTGGCATGCGTGGTGTACACGACGGTTCCATGCAGGGCGTGAAGACCAAAGAAGAAAAACTCTTCTATCTGCAACAGGTGATTGACGACCAACGTGAGATGTTGGCTGCCCATGTCCATCCGAATGTCGCTTCCATCCCTCAGGTTTTTGTGCCTTACAAAGAGGTGCTCGACATCTATCATGCAGGATTGAAAGTGCCCGATGATGTGACCCTGATGTGGACAGACGATAATTACGGTTACATTCGCCATTTCCCCGATGAACAGGAGCGTTCACGCAAAGGTGGAAATGGATTATATTATCATGTTTCTTACTGGGGGAGACCCCACGACTACCTCTGGTTGGGCACTTTTTCACCCTTCCTCCTGCGGCAGCAACTCACAGAGGCTTACCAACGTGGCATCCGTCAGATGTGGGTGCTCAATGTGGGCGACATCAAGCCAGCCGAATATCAGATAGAGGACTTTATGAATATGGCGTGGAACGGAGTGGAAGGAACAAACGAGAACGCTGAACTGCGGAATTTCTTGGGTCGTGAGTTTGGTGCCTCTTTGGCTGACACACTCACTTCTCTGATGATTGACCACTACCGCCTTGCTTTCGACTGCAAGCCTGAGCACATCGGTGGCACCAGGGTGGAGGAAGCAGACAAAGCCTATTGGAACATCCCGAAGCCGATTGCCCATTGGTCGGTGGATGATGTGCAGAAGCGAGTGGCTGACTATCAGCGGCTTTCAGATGCAGTTGAGGCTTTGGCAACTCTGGTTCCGTCCCGTCAGAAGAATGCTTATTTTCAATTGGTGAAATATCCCGTTCAGGCAGCAGCACAGATGAACTTCAAGTTCCTTTCCCCTGAGCGGAGTGAACAAGCCTACGATAGCATTGTGACCCTTACACGTATATATGATCATAGTCCTGAATGGTCGTCGCGTTCCAAATGGATGGGCATTATGGATATGGCACCTCGCAAATTGGCTGTGTTTGGACGAGTGAAGGAGCCGCTCACTTACCCAGAAGCACAACCTCAAACGGTGCTGTTCTCTACCGACACTTGGCAACACGTTCCGAAAGGTGAATCGCTCACTTTCTCGTTCGAATCGAAAGGAGAAGATGCGACGTTTGAGGTGCGTCTCTTGCCCAATCATCCTGTGGAGGGCGACCGTCTTGCTTTTTCCCTGAAGGTGGATGAGAGCGAAGCACAGACCTTCGATTATCGTACTTACGACCGTGAGGAGGAATGGAAACAGAATGTGCTCCGAAACTTCTCCTTGCGGACATGCACCTTCCCTGTTTCTCCCCATTCACAAGAATCGAACGGGATGCATAAACTTATCTTTGTAGCCCTCACCGAGGGAGTCTATCTGCGTCGCATCAGCATATCTCGCTAACCCCCTGCTAACAACCCCAAAAGTGGTCTGAGTCAGACCGCCGAGGTGGTGTGACTCAGACCGCCGAGGTGGTGTGACTCAGACCACTTTAGAGGTATCGAGCGGAGGGTTATTGGCTTTCTTCCCATGCCTTCACCACGTCTTCGACGGTCATGCCCATGAGGCGGAGGCGACGGAAAAATTCGGGGAGTTCGTGATTGACAAATTCCTTCTTCCGTGCGTGGCGGATGCGGCGTTGGGCACCGTGAGAGACAAAGACCCCGATGCCTCGTTTCTGGTAGATGATTTCGTCGCGTTGCAGGATGTCGAACGTGCGGAGTACCGTGTTGGTGTTCACCTCATATTCGGCAGCCAGTTCGCGGATGCTCGGCACACGCTCCTCTTCCCGATATTTGCCCGAGAGGATGTCGTCGCACAGGCGGTCGGCAATCTTCACGTAGATGGCTTTTTCGTTCTGGTAAATCATAGAGTGAAGAATTTGTGGTTGACAATCTGAGAGCGGCAGAAAGAGTGGTAGGCAAGGAGAGTGAAGGGGAGGGAGAGGAAAAGGAAGCAATAAAGGAGAGGCTTTACGGAGGTATGCGAGACAAGAAGATGGGTGTTTCTGATGCCCACTACTTCGTAGGTAAACACGCACAGTGCCACCACAACGAAGAAGGCGATGAAGGCATACACCCATCCCATACGGCGGAATGCGGTGCCGAACCAGATGAAGAAGGTGTAAAACACCAATTCGAACTTGTTTTCCCAGAAGATGCGCTGAACGACATGAGAGATGGTGTCGAAGCCGTGGAAAGCATTTCTGACATCGTAGAACCAAGGCATGGCGTAATAATAACTGAATATCCTTTCCCAATCGGGCTGATTGCCAGCCAGAGAGTCCATCGTGCCGAGGAAGAGAACGACCACGGCGGTTGCTGCCAAAAGTGCCACATTGACAATGAGTGGAACGCCGACCAACCCTAAAATCAGCCGTGAAAGGAACTTCTCGACATTGTTGGCTGGCAGGCAGAGTGTGTTGATGGCTCGTTGTTTGTGGTGAACCGCATCGAACAGGAAGGAGAGGACAATGACGATGCCTCCAAAGTAAATCCATTGGGTGAGGGTATAGTGCGAGAGGTTGTAAACATCAGCGTTGATGTACATCAAGATGAATTCGATGACCGCCGTCTTCACAAGGAAAATGGCAAAAAAGGTGAGGAACAGCCGCAGGTAGCGTTTCTTTTCTGTTCTCCAGTAGAACCGCATGAGCAGTCCGATTCGTTTGAGTGATATGGTTTCCATAAATCTACTATTTTTCATTTATACAGCAATAAAATTTATGATAAATTCATGGTTAATTGATGGTAATTCGTGTTTTATTTTAAACATGAATCTTCACGAATTAGCCACGAATTATTCATGAATGAGTTTTGTTTGGTGGCTGATGATGGCATTGAACAGCAGTTCGAGGTTGAGGGGTGTTTCCTCGTCTTCTGGTTGGCGAAGAACCATCGTGGCATTGCCTTGCGGAGTGCGTTCGCTGTACAGTACGTTCTCGTTCATGTCGTCGTTAGGACGCACGTCGAATGTATATTTCTCGCAAATCTCCGTGACCGACGCATTGAGCAGCAGATGCGAGCGTTGCAGAATGAGCACGTGGTCGAGCAACGAATCCACGTCGTGCAATTGATGGGTGGCAATGAGCAGGGTACGATCTTCCGTCATGGTGGTGGCAATCACCTTGCGGAACTGCTTCTTCGACGGCACATCCAACCCGTTCGTCGGCTCGTCCATCAGCAGATAGCGCACATTGGTGGCAAGGGCAAAACTCATCAACGCCTTCTTCTTGTCGCCCATCGAAAGACTGTTGAGTTGCACGTCGAGCGGCAACCGAAACTCCTCCATGCACCTGCGGAGAATCTCATCGCTAAAATCCTCATAGAAAGGGCGATACGTATCTACATACTCGGAGAATCGCATGGCGGGCAGGTCGAACTCTTCAGGCACGATGTACATCTGCCGCAATGACGCATGTTGCCGCTTGCTCACGTCCGTGCCATCCACCGTGATGTGTCCTTCACTCGGACGGAGCAACCCCATCATCAGATAGAGTAGGGTCGATTTCCCCGTCCCGTTCTCGCCGAGCAGCCCATACACCTTGTTCTGCTCCAACAGGAGACTAAACTTGTCGAAAATCGCCAGTTTTTTGTCTCCATAACTGAATGTAACTTCCTGAATATGAATCATAATCTTCTTTCTGCTATGTGTCTTAGTCTCTTAAGACACAGCAAAAGTATAACTTTTTCTTATCACCACCAAATCTTTTTGAGATATTTAACCGTTTTTAACGCGGCGAAGTCCTTTTATCTCACATAAAGTCAATTTTGTCCTACTTCGTTCCCGTTTTTTTTGTGTACTTTTGCACAGCGAAATAAATTTCTTTGAAAAACCAATGAGAAAAGCATTGATGATGACTTTGTGCCTCCTCCTGTGTGGAGTGGTGGCACATGCCCAAGCCACGACCGATGGCAAGGGGAAATGGCAGTCGCCCAATGGTCGGCTGTCGCTGATACAGAAGCAGGGTGGTTTTGTCCTCTCTTGTGGCGGACAAACCGTATTGGACATTCCGAGGTTGGGTATGGGCACGTGGCCTGCCATACCAACAGGAGAACTGGCGTTTGTGCGACCCGTCAAGGACGATTACACGATGTTGGCAGGCAAACGGCTGCACTGTACGAACGAAGCCAACGAGTATCAAACCATGCTGAGCGATGGCTCTCGATTGGTCGTGCGGCTGTACAATGACGGCTTGGCATTCCGCTACGAACTCACAGGATTGACGGGTCAATCTGCCCCTCAAGAACAAACCGCCTATCGCATTCCTGATGGCACACGCCGATGGATGCAGCAGTGGTCAGATGGTTATGAAGGCTTCTTTCCCCTCAGCACAACAAACGTGGAAAAAGGGCGATGGGGCTATCCCTCTTTGCTCCAGCCTGCCGACGATGTATTCGCCCTCATCACCGAAGCGAACATCGAGCGTCGGCAAAGTGCATCGTGCCTGTTCAGCGAGGGCGACCTCTTCCGTGTCACACCCGATGAACATGGATTATTGCCAAGAACTGCTTGAATGTGCCGCCCGTCACCACTTGCTGGTCAACTTCCACGGAGCGACCATCCCCCGTGGCTGGCAACGCACTTATCCCAATCTGCTCTCCACCGAGGGTGTCTATGGTGCCGAGTGGTACAACAACGTGCCGACCTTCACCGACCGTGCTGCCCGTCACAATGCCACGTTGCCTTTCACTCGCAACGTCATAGGCCCGATGGATTACACCCCTTGTGCTTTCTCCGACTCGCAGCATCCCCACATCACCACCCATGCCCACGAGTTGGCATTGACCGTCCTCTACGAGAGTGGACTCCAACATCTTGCCGACCGCCCGGAAAGTTATCTTGCACAGCCTGTAGAGGTGCAGAATTTCCTCGGGGATTTGCCTTCCGTCTGGGACGAGACCCGTCTTCTTTCGGGCTATCCAGGAGAGTCGGTCGTGATGGCTCGTCGTCGCGGTACAACGTGGTATGTGGCAGGTATCAATGGCACAGATGAGGTGAAAGACATCCCTCTTCCCCTGAGCACCATTTTGATGAAGGATGTCTCTGCCACCGTCTTTATGGACAACGTCGGCAAGGCACAACCTTGGAATATCCGCAAGATGGAAACCTCCGATGTACCAACGACCGTCGCTTGTCAACCACGGGGCGGATTTGTCCTTGTCATTGTGGCTCAATGAGACTTTTTTCACCTTTTTTCAAAAATAATTCTTCATTCATCGTTCTTTATTCTTCATTTTTTCTTACCTTTGCAACCGTTTTTGGCGAAGCCGCTGTCTAAAGGAGGTTGAGTGCTCCAGAGAATGCTTCGTTGTAACTCTTTAATTAACAAACAAATCATCCAAAAATGGCAGTAGATTTAATTAAAGTGGCTCAGGAAGCAATGCAGACTTCAGAGCCAAAGCAGTTCCCTCAGTTCAAGGCAGGTGATACTGTAACCGTTGCTTACAAGATTGTCGAAGGTAGCAAAGAGCGTATCCAACTTTACCGTGGTGTCGTCATCAAGATTGCAGGACATGAAGACAAGAAGCGTTTCACTGTTCGCAAGATGTCTGGCACAGTAGGCGTTGAGCGTATCTTCCCACTCGATTCACCCAACATCGATTCTATTGAGGTGAACAAGATTGGTAAGGTTCGTCGTGCTAAACTCTATTATCTCCGCAAACTCACAGGTAAGAAAGCCCGTATCAAGGAAAAGCTCTCAGGTAAAAAGAACGTCGAGGCTTAATCTTTATGATGTAAGTGAAAAGTGAAGAGTGAAAAGTGAAAAATCTAAGTAACTTGCCATCCGAATGGTCGGTAAAATAGATTTTTCACTTTTCATTTTTCACTTTTCACTTATTTTTGTATCTTTGCACCAAATCTAAAAAAGCATTGAAATAT
Organism: uncultured Prevotellaceae bacterium; assembly: GCA_937892315.1. Next base: position 6,300 of record CALAVF010000103.1, read on the forward strand.
GGAAAAGTTGATTGTCAATTCATACGACGAGTTTGCCTCCCATTTGGGCGAGGTGATAGGTCAGAGCGAATGGCTCGAAGTCTCTCAGGAGCGTATCAACCTTTTTGCCGATGCCACGCTTGACCACCAGTGGATACATGTTGACACCGAGCGTGCGAAGGTGGAAAGTCCCTACAAGTCCACCATCGCTCACGGCTATCTCACCCTTTCCCTCCTCCCTCATCTGTGGCAGGAGATTATTCAGGTGAATAACGTCAAGATGCTCGTTAACTACGGAATGGATCAGATGAAGTTTGGCCAGCCGGTTCTTTCTGGCCAGCGTGTCCGTCTCACTGCATCTCTTCACGACATCTCCAACATTCGTGGCATCTGCAAGGCTCAAATCAAGTTTAAACTCGAAATCGAGAACCAGAAGAAGCAAGCCCTCGAAGGTCTCGCCACATTCTTGTACTATTTCGAATAGTGAGGGCATCGCTGTGTACACATCTTGGTGTGTTGGAAACAAAACGGGTGGAAGTTTATGCTTCTGCCCGTTTTTTGTATGCCTACATACACGGTGAAGAACGAAAAATGAAAGGATTTGTACATTTTGTGAAAAAGCAATTGGCGAAAAAGCCGTATTTTTGCAGCAGATTCAATACCCAAACATAGATGGACATGAAAAAAATCTTTCTTCTGACAGCATGGATGGCTGTGTGTGGGCTGACCATGACCCAAGCCCAAGAGACTCAAAACCGAACCCCACGAATGGAATGGTTCGAAAGTGTGAAATCCCCCGAAATCTCCCCTGAGGGCGATGTGACCTTCCGCCTTTTTGCCCCGCAGGCAAAGAAGGTGGAACTGAGCAGCCAGTTCTGCCCCAACACGCCGATGGTGAAGGACGAAGCCTCTGGACTTTGGAAGGTGACGCTTCACCCTGAGGTGGCAGACATCTATCCCTACAACTTCGTGGTGGACGGACAGCAGGTGAGCGACCCCAACAACAAGGAGGTCTTCCCCAACGAACTTTTCAAGGCGAGCCTCTTGGTGATGCCCAATCCCGATATGCTTTACACTGAGCGGAACATCCCGCATGGAAAGGTCCACTACTGCAATTACTACTCCACTGTTCTGAAGGAGAATCGTCGCCTGCTCGTCTATACCCCTGCCGATTACGACCGCGATGTCCAGCGTCACTATCCCGTCTTCTATCTTGTCAGCGGCACAACCGACACGGAAGAGACCTGGTACAAGGCGGGTCGCACCAACGACATCATGGACAACCTCATTCAGAGTGGCAAAGCCAACAAGATGATTGTGGTGATGCCCTACGGCAACATGAACACGGGCAATCCGCGTCCCTCTTCTCCCGAAGCCACCAAGTGCTATGAGATTTTCTCGCAGGAGATGAAGGAGTGCATCATGCCATACGTCGAGAAGAATTTCCGCACGAAGACTGAACGCGGAAACCGAGCCATCGCAGGTTTTTCCCGTGGTGGCGGCGAAGCACTCTACACGGCGTTCCGGCTCTCCGACCAGTTCGCCTCGGTGTGTGCCTACAGTGCCTACCTGACCAACGAGGTCTATGAGCAGCAGTTTGGCGACCTTCTCAATCATCCCGAAAAGACCAACGACCTCTATCGGCTCATCTGGTTCGGAGTCGGCAGCAGCGACTTCCTCCTCGAAGGCGTCCACGCCAACGAAGCCCTCTTCCGGCAGAAAGGCATCCGTTTCGAGCAGTTCGACACCACAGGCGGACACACCTGGATGAATGCCCGCAAGTTCTTAGGACTGACCGCTCCCAAACTCTTCAAGGTGCAGAGCAAAGTTGTTGAAGAGGGTGGTGCAGGAGCCTACAAAGCCGTGGTGGAATCAGAAGAGACCCTCCCTGGCTTCACCATTTATCGCCCACAGGACATGTCGGCAGCCGTCAAGGGCGAAGGCAAACTTCCCGTCCTCCTTTTTGCCAATGGTGCCTGCATGGATTCGAGTGTCGGCTATGAGAACATGCTCAACCACATCGCCTCTCACGGCTACATGGTTGTCGCCATCGGCGAACTTCAGCAGAAGCAGTTCGACCGCAACGAGAACTCCACTCAGTCAGAAATGCTCGACGAGGCTCTGCAGTGGGTGCTCCGTCAGACAAAGACCAAAGGCTGCAAATACTTTGGCTTGCTCGACCCCAAGAAGATTGCCGCAGGCGGTCACTCATGCGGAGGTGCCCAGACGCTCTACAACTGTGGCAATCCCAACATCAAAACCTGTATCATCTTCAATGCCGGCATGGGCAAGATGAGCATGGCGGGAGCCAGCCCCGCATCGCTCCTCAATCTCCATCAGCCCATCCTCTACATGACTGGAGGCACTACCGATGTGGCATACCAGAACGCACAAATCGACTACGAATCTATCAGCAAAGTGCCTGTAGTCCTTGCCGACAACACCCAATCTGGTCATGGTGGCACCTATGGTCAGCCCCACGGTGGCAGCAACGCAGTCCTTGCCCTCCGCTGGCTCGACTGGCAACTCAAGGGCAAGAAGGCCAACGCCCCCACCTTCCTCAAGCCAGACCTCACCGACTTTGACGGTTGGACCATCAAGGCAAAAGGTTTCTAAGCCCTCTTTCCTCCCGCTCGTCGATGGGGGGATGAAAGAGACGTAAGTGACGGCACTCTCCCCAAGAGGAAATGTCAAAATGGCTCTCCCCGTACCCCCTAAAGTGGTCTGAGTCAGACCGCCGAAGCGATGTGACTCAGACCGCCAAGGCGGTGTGACTCAGACCACTTTAGGGGACACGAGGGATGTCATTTTGGCATATCCTCTTGTCAATCGCACCTTTCTGCTTCTGTTGCCAGACGACGATGCGGTCTGTCCTGTTCTGTATGATGTTGTTGTAAGAGAAACTGTCGCCCTGTTCGTGTAACTTTCAGAGCCGAAGAGGAACCGACAGCCAAAAAACGAAAAAACGCTAACCCTTTTTGAAAGAGTTAGCGTTTTCTGATGTGGTACCACCAGGATTCGAACCGGGGACACACGGATTTTCAGTCCGATGCTCTACCAACTGAGCTATGGCACCTTGTTTGGGGCTGAACTTTCGTTTAGCGAGTGCAAAGGTAGGGCTTTTTTGGTTACTGACCAAACTTTTGACACTTTTTTTTGTGTTTGTGGTGTTTTTTGTGATGGTTTTCTTAACTTTGTGGAGAAAATCAATCGTAAAAACAAGGAAAACTATGAAAAAAGTATTGACGATGGTAGCATTGCTGTGCCTGTCTCTGACGGTGGCGGCACAGAAGAAAGAGGTGGTGATTCTGACGCTGAATGACATGCATGCGGTGATAGAGAATTTCCCCAAGTTGTCGCACGTGGTGGACAGTCTTCGCGAGCAGTATCCGCAGTTGCTGGTCTTCTCGGCGGGTGACAACCGCACGGGCAACCCCTACAATGACCGATATTCCGACCCTTCCTATCCGATGACGGCTCTGATGAATCAGATTGGTGTGGCGGCTTCGGCGATTGGCAACCACGAATGGGACAGCAAGGTGGAGGGCTTTCGCCGCCAGATGCGACGGAGCAATTTCCGTTATCTGTGTGCCAACATGGAGGCTCCCGACTCGATGAATCTGCATGTGCAGCCCTGCCAGTTCTTCGATGTGGAAGGTGTCCGCTTGGGAGTGCTGGGGGTGATTCAGTTGGGTGTGCATGGCATTCCCGATTGCCATCCCGACAATGTGAGAGGCATCAAGTTCACCCGTGCGAACGAGATGATTGGACAGTATGAGTGGATGCGGAAGGAGTGTGATGTGCTGGTGCTGTTGAGTCACGATGGCTATTATGCTGACGTGGAGACGGCAAATCTGTACCCTTGGTTTGATGTTATTCTGGGTGGTCACACGCATTTGTTGGTGGATGCCAACACGTTCCACAACAATGTGCTCATCACGCAAAGCAAGAGCAAGGTGCGGTTCGCCACTTTGGTGAAGATTGGGCTGGAGGACGGAAAGGTGGTGAGTCGCGAGTCGGAGATTATCGATATTGCCAACCATCGAGGCGAGAACGAGGTGGTGAGGGCGATGGTGGATTTCTTCCATCAGAACGAGGAGATGAAGCGGGTGATTTGTAGAGTGGAGAGGTCGCTGACGGACGTGGAGGAACTGGGTTGCCTGATGGCGGATGCGATGCGTGAGGAGGGTGGCTGTGATGTGTATGTACAGAATGGTGGCGGTGTGCGTTTCAGCGAGTTTCTTGCCGGCCCCATCACGGTGGGCGATGTGTTGCGGCTCGACCCGTTCGGCAACGAGGCGATGATGATGGAGATGACGGGCAGGCAGTTGGCTGACTTCATCATGGAGTGTCGCGACAATGACGAGACGGTGGCTCCTTTCGTGTCGGGGGTGAAGTATGTGCTGACCATCGACCCGAACGACAGCACTCGCAGCAAGAGCATCGTGCTGACCACCGAGGATGGCAAGAAGTTTGACCTGAAGAAGAAGTACAAGGTGGGCACGAGCAACTATATCCAGACGTTGTGCGGCACCTTCGAGGGTAAGGGCTTGGGCGTGCAGACGAGCGACCTGATTCTCCGCTATCTGGAGAAACGGGAGGCGGTCGATTATGCCGGCAAGAGACGTATCGAGGTTATTTCGCGATAAGTCTCAGAAAATCATTGGGTTTGTCGTTGATGATGAGTTCGTCGGGGAATTCCGTCTCTGTCAGCAACGGCAGGGCATAGCGATAGTCGCAGATGGCTGACGTGTGGTGGGCGTCGCTGCCGAGGATGATGGGCACGTCGTGTTGCTTGCATAGGTGCAACATCTTTGTAAACATGGGATGAGCCCGTTTCTTGTGGCGGGCAGGGTTGAGCGAACTGCTGTTCAACTCCAGCAGGGTGTTGGTGCGATGGGCTGCCAAGACGATGGCTTCGATGTCGAAGTCGGATGCCGTGCCGTCGCAAGGGTGGGAGATGATGTGGATGAGTGGATTCTCGATGGCACCGAGCAGGGCTGAGGTGTTCTGCTGGCGTGTGCCGTCGGTGTAGCAGCGGGAGTGCAGCCCTGCAATGATGTGGTCCATGCAGTCAATTTCTTCGGGGTCGGTGATGTCAACATTCCCCTCATAGTCGATGATGTTCAGTTCTGCTCCCATCAGCAGCCGCATGTTGCCGTACTGCCGTGGCACGACGTGCATGTTGCGGAAGTAGATGGGGTGGCAAGTGCCTGGGATGGCAGGGCCATGTTCGGTCACACCAAATAGTGTCAGGTTGTACTTTAGTGCCTCTTGAATCATCTCATTGAGGGTGCTGAAAGCATGACCTGACACGATGGTGTGCGTATGTACGTCCAGTTTTATGTTGATCATTATTACATCAAAGAGTCAAAGGGGAAATCTCTCCTCATGCGGTAGGCGAGTCCTGTCATCACGGCGAGGAGTTCACCGTTCTGGTTGGTGACTTTCATGTCGCAGTAGGGCAGTTTGCGGTGGTCGTACACTTCTGTACACTCCGCAATAATGCGGTCGCCCAACTGTCCCGACTTCAGGAAAGTGATGGTGTTGCTGATGCCCAACGTGAGTGTGCCGTGACAGTTGGCAACCCCTGCAAAGGCGAGGTCTGCCAAGGTGTACATCACGCCGCCCTGACATACACCCGCCCCGTTCAGATGTCTTTCCTCCACCGTCAGTTCCGCACGGGCATACCCTTCACGTACCTCGGTAAGTTGTGCCCCGATGCTGTGGGCAAAGCGGTCGTTGGTGTTGAGATTGTCAAGCAGAGTCATGGGCGATTACTTGAAATCGTTTTCGGTGAGGAAGGTCATCTTGCCGAGCATGATGGTCTCCTTGGCCTTCTCTGCCTGGTCGGCACGGAAGACGAGAACACCCTTGCCTTGCCAGAGGAAGGAGTAAAGATAGAGGATGCTCACGCCAGCATCGGAAATCCGCTTGACGGCTTCGGCGGCACGTCCGGGCTGGTCGTCGATGCTGAGGGCAAAGACGTCGGAGAGTTGCACGTTGATGCCAGCCTCTTTCAGAATGAGGTATGCCTGTGGCGGATTGTTGGTCAGCAGACGGTAGATGCCGTAGTCCTTAGTGTCGGCAATGGTGGAGGCGATAATCTGTATGCCTGCCTTGCTGAGCAGGTCGAGAACCTTGATGAGGGTGCCTCCCTTGTTCTCGATGAAGATGGAAAGTTGCTTGATAGTCATGGTTATTGATATACTTTACGTTTATCTACTACGCGGACAGCCTTGCCTTCGCTGACAGGCAGGGTGCCCTTTGGTACGAGTTTCACGTGTGGGGTGAGCAGAATTTCGTCCTTCAGACGACGCTTGATTTCTTTCTCCAGTGAGAGAAGACGCTGGAAGTCGTCGGTGAAGAGTTCTTCGAGTTCCACTTCCACGGTCATGTTGTCATTGTCCTCGTCGGTGGTGAGGGTGATGAGGTAGTTGCTGGCGAGTTCCTTGAACTGCATGAGAATCTTTTCAATCTGAATCGGGAAGATGTTCACGCCACGCAGCACCATCATGTCATCGCTACGTCCACGCATACGGTCGAGGCGGATGTGGTTACGTCCGCATGGGCAAGTGCGACCCAGCACACGGGTCAAGTCGCGGGTGCGGTAACGAAGCAACGGCATCGCCTCACGATACAGCGTGGTGAGCACCAGTTCGCCAATCTCGCCGTCCTTCACAGGTTCCAACGTCTCTGGGTTGACAATCTCCACGATGTAGTAGTCCTCCCAGAAGTGGAGACCGTTCTGCTCCTTGCACTCGAAGCCCACACCGGGACCGCACATCTCGCTCATGCCGAACGAGTTGTATGCCTTCACGCCCATCATGTCCTCGATACGCTTGCGCTGTTCCTCCGAGTGCGGCTCGGCACCGATGGCGAGCACCTTCAACTTCGTGTCCTTGCGAGGGTCAACGCCCTCCTGCTGCATCACCTCGTAGAGACGAGTCACGTAACTGGGCACAGCATGAATGGCAGTGGTTCCAAAATCCTTGATAAACTTAATCTGACGCAGCGAGTTGCCTGCCGCAGCGGGCACGGTGAGCATTCCGAGTTTCTCGGCTCCATACTGGAATCCGAGACCGCCTGTGAACATGCCGTAACCAGAGGAGTTCTGGAACACATCGTCAGGACGCAGCCCCACCATCCAGAGGTTGCGAGCCACTTGGTTTGCCCATTCGTCGAGGTCTTTCTTCGTGTGGAGAATGACCGTCGGATTGCCTGTGGTGCCCGACGAGGAGTGCAGACGCACACACTCGCGGAGTGGCACGCTGGCGATGCCGAAGGGGTAGGTGTCACGCAGGTCTTGCTTGGTGGTGAAAGGTATCTTGCGGATGTCGTCGAGGCTCTGGATATCCTCGGGTTTCAGTCCTGCTTCCTCGAAACGCTGCTTGTAGAACGGCGAGTTCATGCAGTGCTTCACGGTGGCTTGCAGGCGTTCCAGTTGCAACTTGTTCAGTTCCTCACGAGACAGCGTCTCGTATTGCGGATGAAGGTAAGGTGATTTATCGTCCATGATTCTTGTTAAATTGTTCTATACGTTCTTTGAATAGCGGCTCTTGTTCCTTCGAGAAGAACGAGGTGCAGATGCGTACACCCTGCTCGTTCGAGCCCATTGTGTCGAGCGGGAACACGGCAATGCCGTAGTACATCAGTTCGCGAGTCAGTTCGAGGTCGTTCATGTCAGGGTACTGCACCGTGAAGTAGAAACCATCTGCCAATGGGGCACCGAGGTCGTTGTCATACACCAAGTAGAAGTTGTTGGCGAGCAGTACATCCTTCATGAATTTGGCTCTTCTGCCATATTCTTTCACATCGTCCAGGAAGTTGTACTTCCCGTCACAAGCCGCCTCCATCAGTGCCGCCATGGCGTGCTGCACGCTGTGGGTGGTGCCGCTGCTGAGGGTGTACATCAGGCGGTTGCAGAAGAAGTTGCCAAATTCGCCCACGCCGAAACGGTCTTGCAGGGCGGGATAGACACGGTGGTAGAGCTTGTTGCTGATGCAAGCCACACCGATGCGCTGTCCTGCGTAGGAGAAAGCCTTGGAGCCAGAGACGGCCAGAATGTAGTTGTCTGTGTAGCGGGCAATGGTGGCCTGAAAGGGAGCCTCGAAGGGGTGGGAGAGGTCGCGGCGGAAGTCCATGGCAAAGTAGGCGAGGTCTTCGAGGATGATGACATCATGCTTGTTTGCCAAGCCGCCGATGCCCTTCAGTTCGTCCTCGTTGAAGCACACCCACGAGGGGTTGTTGGGGTTCGAGTAAACGATGCCGCAGATGTTTCCCTTTGCCAGCATCTCCTCCAACTTTTCGATGAGTGCATCGCCGCGGAAGTCGTGGATGTCCAGTCCGATATGTTTCAGCCCAATCACGTCGCATTGTGTCGTCTGCACAGGGAAGCCCGGCTGGATGAGCAGCACCGTGTCCTTCTCTGGCATGGCATGGTGCCAAGCCGTGAACGTGGCGAACGTGCCCTGCATCGAGCCTGTCGTGGGGATGCAGCAGAGTGGTTCCACATCCACGCCGATGAACGCCTTCACAAACCGTGAAGCCGCATTCTTGATTCTTGGGATGCCTCCATTCGGAGGGTAAATCGTGGCACATCCTTCGCTCAGTGCCTTCTGTTCAGCCTTCAGGGCAATCTCCGACGGTTGCAGTCCTGGCACACCCATCTCAAGGTGGATGACCTGCTGTCCCGTCTTTTCTTCCAGCACACGCGACAACGACTGGATGTCCCGAATCGTTGCCTGCGAGAAGTCACCCAGTCCCATCTCGTCGATGGCTTCGGTGACCGTATTGTAATCTAATGGAGTCTTCATATTTCAAAAAATCAGTTGTTACATCATTAGTTCGTCAATTTGTTCTACGAAAGTTGCAGATGGGAAATAGGGAATATCCGAGAAATCATAGTGTCGGCGGTCGTTCGTCACGATATAGTCGCAGCCAGCAGCCTTAGCACATTGATATTGCAGCATATCCTCAAAATCGGGAACAGGTCTGTCAATAGCAGCCATCACTTCAATCTTACCCAAAGGAAGAATCTCGACCACATCTGCCATTTGTTTGAGTGCTTCATACTTCTCCTCCTGTGGACGACCTTTGATGATGTAAGCCATGTTGGCAAAAGTCAACGACGAGGCATACAGACGAGCCTCGCCCGAAAAGCCGCAAGCGAAAATCTGCTCCGCCGCCTCTGCTCCAGCCCGATTGTCAATGTAGTCAATCAGGATATTCGTGTCCAAGAAAATCCGCTTCATCTTTCCATGATATGTGCCAAGTGTTCATCCCTCGCCATGTCTTCCTCTGTGATAGATACCATGCCACGTAACTTCTTGAAAGATGCAGGCACCTGTCGCTTTGCTTTGGCGGACTCTTTCATCGACTCTGTTAAGTACATCACCACAATCATCTTCTGCTCACGACTCATCCCGTCCAGCAGCCCCATGTATGGTGCCAGTGGCGTTTCCTTGATTCTCTGTAATGCAGTCATAGTTGATACGTTTTTGGTTTCTGTTTGCAAATTTACACAAAAGATTTCTAACAAAGCCCCTTTTTGCCAAAATTCTTGATTCTCCCGTCCTCAACTCTTCGCAAAGTCCTGTTTTTTGTCACTTTCCCCTCGAGAGATGGCAAATATTTCTGATGACACGGAGGAGATGCAAGGCTTTCCTGCCATTTCATGCACGAGAGTAGGACAAAATTGCACGCTCGTCACGTCTGAAGTGGTGTGACTCACACCGCCCGAGTGGTCTGAGTCACACCGCCGAGGCGGTC
>CALAVF010000104.1 GCA_937892315.1 uncultured Prevotellaceae bacterium
AGACGTGTGCTCTTCCGATCTCTGACTCAGACCACCGAGGCGGTGTGACTCAGACCACTTTTGACGCTTCCTGCGGTTGTTTTTTGTGGTAAAAAAAGCCAAGTGGAAAATCTGAGCAGATTCTCCCCTTCCCCTTAAAAACAGAATCCAACTTCCCTAACTTCAAAGAATCCAAAGCAACTGATGAAACCTCAAAGCCTTGTAAAGCATCATGGAAACGCTTAACTTTTTCTTTTTTTTAACTCAAACCAACTTTTTTTCACATTTTTTTGTCGAATCGAAAAAAAACATTTATATTTGCAACTGACTAAGCCAGTCCATTGTCATCATGTCTGTCAAAAGATGAGAGTACGGCAAGACCGGGCAAGTCGAATTTTTCGATGGAACGAGACCGAGAACCCCATTTGTAAGGACGGTTTCGGGAAGGCGTTTACGGACGTTACTGTTCTGTGTGTTCAAACTTCGCAACTTTGACACTATATCACAGAGGTAATGCAACGAAACGCCTATGCGGGTGAATTATATCCCTGCATTTCTTATATACTAAATGTGTATAAGAATGTTGTATGTGTATAATCACTTGGCGTGGGCTGGCTAGCGTTGCTTATCCTTGATATAGGGGCAATGCGAAGGCCTGAACACAGGGATGGGCACAGAAGTTAAAGTTCCCATGCCTTTTTTGTTTCCAAGCACAAAACAAATTATTCACGCTGAATTCGGGAACTCAGGAAGCACAAAACAAAACCAAACAAAATGAAAAAGTATTTATGGAGTTCCTTTGTTGCAATGATGACCGTACTTCTGAGTGCAGGATTTGTATCCTGTGGAGGCGATGACGATGATGACCCCGTTCCAGAGCCAGACCCAACACCTGTGTCCTGCTCAACAACACCAACAAGTGTGTTAACATTTGTGCATGGGGTTGTTATGAATTTCCAGTGTGACCCCAATGTGCAATTCTTTTATTGTCGTGCATTCTTGAAGTCGTCAATGGCTGTAAGAACAGACGCGGAAATCATTCAGTCCGTACAAGGCGAAGGCGATCTTTGGGAAAGAACGGCTGCGGCTGATGCCGAATATCCGGCAGCATTTACTGATATGTCTCCTAATACCACATGGACAGTTGTAACAGTCAGTTACAAAAAGGATGGAAGCCTGGGAGATGTTGTAAAGTATGATGTTACAACTCAAGCCGATGTGAATCAACCAGAAGTCAATTATGACGGAGCAGATATAGAACAAGATGCTAATGGTACATATTATTATACGGTATCGGCTCGAAAAGGAGATAACGGATATTGCTCCAAATATTATGTTTGGTTAGGTGCAGGAACCCAAATGTCAAGTGTTCTTTTGAGCGGATATTACACCTATTGGTATCTGAATAAAGAAATTAGTTTGAATCCAAGTTCTCACACGACTAAGATAAATGAGAAATTGGATAAAGTTATTTATAGTTGGACGAGCCAAAATTTCACGTCAGATTGTAGAGAATATTTGGATGGTGCTAAATCGCAAGACACGTCAGTTACAAAACTTCGTTTTAGTTTAGATGATAGATACCTGCAGATGTTCTTCTGGGGAATAGATGCGGACGGAAAACTGTCTGGTTCTGTGTCTGGCGGATATATTGATTTTGAAGATGATTCAGCACCAAGACGATTTATTCCTATCAAGCACACTATTGATCCTTCTATCGAAAGTATAAAGCCTCAGACATACAATAAAAATTCGCTCTTTTAATTTGAAAAACATTTTGAGCGGGGGTGAGTATATGCATACCTGCCCCCGCAATATTTTATGATAACAATGAAACATCTTTCTTTTTTCTTAATGATGCTGTTGGTTTTATCTAAGACCTCAGCACAGCCGCGGAGTGTGGAGCAGTCTGCCCGGATTGTGCATAATTTTGTCTCTAAAAATGAAATAAGAGCATCACAAGAGAGATTGAAATGTGTTAATGCAGCATCAAGCAAGATGAAACGAATCCTTGGTACAAGAAGGGACAATCAGCCTTTTTATGTATGGGTTGACTCGCTCACCTCTTCGTTTCTTATTGTTTCTGGCGATGAGCGTATGAAAGATGTTTTGGGATATGGTGATAAAGGAGCATGGAATGATACTCTTCCAGATGCTCTTTTAGATTTGATGGAGACTTATCGGCAACAATATGATTTGTTGCAAAATGGGGAAATTCAGCCAATTGTTACAAGTTCGGCAATTTCCATCCCTGATGTGGCGCCGATTCTACAAACGACATGGGAGCAAGGAACACCTTACAATGAATTGTGCCCTAAAGGATGTCCTAGTGGGTGTGTTGCTACAGCCATGTCGCAGGTGATGAAATTTTATGGATATCCAGTAACGGGCTATCATTCTTTTTCCTATACTTCAGCGACAAAAAAATATAAGTGTTCATTCGATTTTGCTTCTGCCAAGTTTGATTGGGGAAGTATGCAAAATAGTTATCCTGCAATGCAGTTTGGGTCTTCTGCAACAGGCAGGGAGGAAGTCGCACAAATTACGTATGCTTGTGGTGTTTCTGTGGGCATGGATTATGACACGGAAGGCTCGGGCGCTTACATGAGTGATGTACCATACGCTTTGATTCATTTCTTTGGCTATAATAAGAATGTGTCATATTGCTATCGCCCTTATTATCAGCCAGAAGAATGGTATCAGATATTATGCAATGAATTGTCCGAAGGTCGTCCGGTGTTATATGGTGGGGTAGATAGTAAAAAAGGAGGTCATGCTTTTGTAATAGATGGTTGTAATTCCCAAACGGGGAAGTTCCATGTTAATTGGGGATGGGGTGGCTCGTATGATGGTGAATACGAATTAGATGCATTGAATCCGACAGGATATAAATTCTCTACATATCAGAGTATGGTTATTAATGTGTTTCCTCAAGAGGTGGGGAATCAACAAGATGTTTTCTATGCAGATCAATTCACGGCATCTGGAAACATTGAAATTGACAAGACTGTTACTTTCACACTGAGTGATGTAACATGTTTTTCGAATCAATCGTCTTATGCCGTTTCTGATGCGAAATTCTATGGAACGATTGGTGTCGGGATTTTTGATAATGATTTCCATTTCATTGCTTCAATAGGCTCAGATTCTGTGGATGGGCTCAATAATTTTTATGGCTATGAAAAAGTCACTTATAATGTTAAGATGGTGAAAACGATGTTCCCAGAAAATGGCACATATTATCTTGCACCTTATGTACAAAGTACATCATCAGAGACTCCTACTATGATAAAAACTTTGGGTGGTAGAACTGATTATATTGCCATAACAATCAATGGAGATGAAATCGATGAAAATGATGATTGTGAAGATTTGACGGAAACAGACATTATATGGGAAGAAAATTTTGAATCGGCAGTTATTCCAGCAAAATGGTCTCAAGAAAAAGAAGTTGGTAAAGGGGAGTGGAAAGCACGTTCGGTGTTGCTTCCGTCTGTTCAGCGTCCCAGTGCAGCGAGTGGACGTGGATACGCTTATTTGGATTACACCTCTGACTTGTCTGATATTTTTAGTTCTCGTACAACGACAAAACTTGTTACCAACATCGTATCTTTGCCATCTGATATGGAGTGTACTTTATCTTTACAATGCCGTAAATATACCACAAATCCAGAACCGACAGATATCCTCTCTATTTATTACTCGAAGGCAGGGGAAGAAGAATGGGTTCTTTTAACAGATATATCTGTGACCAATCAGAGTGAATGGTTTAAAACGGTATTAGTTCTTCCAAATCTTGGCGATGTGAGATTGGCTTTTGTGGGCAGTTTGTCGAGAAATGCATCTCTTTTTCTTGATGACATCAAAATTTTCAAAAAAAGAGAACAAATGAGTGCTATAGGGAATGTCCCTCCTATTGATAGAGGCACAAATGCTGACATCTATACCCTTTCTGGCGTAAAAGTTACTTATGAGATGGCAACTCGAAATGCAGGAATTTACATTCAAAATGGAAAGAAAATTTATGTACGATGAAACAACTAACTTCTTTTTACTATAACAAACTTCTCTCCATCATGCTGTGGCTGCTTGGCTTTGGAGCCAGTGGCTGCATAAGAGCCATGTATGGTCCTCCCCTTGTTGATGATGAGGAAGATTTGAAGGTGAATCCAGAACATTTAGAATTTCCTGCTTCAAAAAAGAACTCGTGTTCTGTTTATATATCAACAGAAAGTAATTGGACGATAACCCATGTTCCAACCTTTGTTGCTGTTTCAAGAACGGGGGGACATGGTTACTCCATCATAAGTGTCACAACAACCGGAGACAATCTGGATTCCGTTCCACACATGGATCTTTTGATGGTTGAAGGGAATGGGAATGCTGCTGTTAAAATCACTCAGATGCCTTATAATAGGTGATAATCGGGTCACCTGTATAAATCGCGTGGAATCAGCCACATAGGAATTTATGTGACAGATTGATGGGTGGATTGGACAATTTTTTGTACCTTTGCCGAAAAAATGTAGAAAATGAAAAAGAATCTTTTGCTTTTGGCTTGTGTGCTCGTCATGGTGGGCTGCAAGCAGAACCAGACGGAGGTTGCCGAAACGGTGGCTGACGATGTGGTCGAGTTGGATATGGATGCGATTAACGCACAGGTGGACTTCGTGGATGAGGCTGACCACTTCACCCAATATGCCAAGGTGACGGTGGATGGCGAGCCGATGTTGCTTTTCAGCGACGAAGACGGCAACGCAGAGGCCATCTTCTTTTCATCTAAGGAGGGCGTCTGGACGCTGGTGGCTGAGTTGACTGGCCCTGGGCGTCTGGAAGTGTACGAAAATGGTGTACGGACGGTAGAGGGCTGCGGCTCTGGCTGCTCGACGACGAACTACTATGAGAAGGACGAAGAGGCCGATTACTACCACACCTCATTGAGCCACTATCAGGTGGTTGACCCCGACGACAACGTGGTGGAACAGACATACGAACTGGTGGGCTATGATGATGAGTTCAGCGACGAGGAAGGTGCCTCAATGGAAAGTGAACTCTTGGAGGCGTATGGAGCCTTGCAGAATCAGGAAGACCTGAACTGGACACCTCTGGAAGAATAACGATGGGAGGGGCTGAGTGGGTTCACCCTTTCCGCTCCCGTGGCACGAGCAGGATGCTGAGTTCGTAGAGCAGGTACATGGGCACCGAAACGATGGCGAGGGTGAAGGCATCGGAAGTGGGGGTGATGATGGCGGCGATGACGATGATGGCGACGAGGGCGTGACGCCGATATTGCTGCATCTGCTGCCGATGGAGGATGCCGAGGCGACCGAGAAGCCACGAGAGGATGGGTATCTCGAAAACAAAACCCATGGCGAGGCTGAGGAACACGAGGGTGTCGATGTAACTTTCTAAGGAAATGAGGTTCTCGACATCGGTGGACACCTGATAATTTCCCAAGAATCGGAAGGTGATGGGGAAGACGATGAAGTAACTGAACAGGATGCCCAGCATGAACATGATGTAGGACGAAACAACGAGCGGCGTGGAATAGCGTCGCTCGTTTTGGTAGAGGGCGGGTGAGATGAATCGGTAGAGTTCGAAAAGGATGTAGGGGGCTGCCACGACGATGCCGACGTAGAAACAGGTCATCATGTGGAGGATGAACTGACGAGTCAACTCTGTGTTGATGAGTTGGATGTCGGGCGAAGAGCCGAAGATGTGGGGCAGAAAGCCAGGACTCTTGGGGGCGAAGATGACGCTGAACACCTCGTCCTTGAAGATAAAGGCGAGGACGGCGAAGAGTGCCACCACGATGATGCATCGCAGGAGCACTCGGCGAAGTTCTTCGAGATGGTCCCAAAAGGTCATAAAGGTAAAAATTAAAAGTGATAAGTGAAAAATTTGCTACCGCATGAGTTTGCTAATTGGTTAACGCACAAGTGCGGTAGCAAATTTTTCACTTTTCATTTTTCACTTTTCACTTCTTCTTCATCCGTAGTGACTTCCTTCATGCCGTCCTTGAAGGCACGGACACCTTTGCCGGCACCACGCATGAGTTCTGGAATTTTTTTGCCTCCAAAGAGGAGCAGGACGATGGCGAGGATGACGAGGATTTCTTGCATCCCAAGTCCGAGAAATAGGGGTTGTATCATAGTTTTTGTGGTTTTACGGTTTTGCGGTTTTGCGGTTGTACGGTTTTGTGGTTCGGGTAGTCATAAAAACCGTAAAACCACATAACCGCATAACCGTATAACCGCCTTATAAAGTATTCTGCTTGAGTTTTTCTACAAACTGGTCGATGCGGGTGAGTTCGCGAGGAATGTCGATGTTCTGTGGACAATGGACGACGCACTGGCGGCAACCGATGCAGTGGTCTGCCTGCCGAACTTTGGGCACCGAACGGTCATATCCCACGAGGAAGGCACGACGAGCCTCCCAATAGTTTGCTGCCTGCATGGACTCTGGCACGTTGCCTTTGTTGACACATTTATTATAATGTACGAAGATGGCAGGAATGTCGATGCCGTAGGGGCATGGCATACAGTATTTGCAGTCGTTGCAGGGGATGGTGGGGTAGGAGTGGTAAAGAGTTGCCACCTCCGTCTCCAGCCATTCCTGTTCCTTGTCGGTCAGCGGCTCCAGCGGGCAGAACGAACGAAGATTGTCCTCCAGATGCTCCATGTAGGTCATGCCGCTCAAGGCGGTGAGCACGTTGGGTTTGCTGCCCACATAGCGGAACGCCCACGATGCCACGCTGTTCTCTGGGCTCTGCTGTTTCAGCGTCGCAACGATGTGGTCGGGCATCTTCGAGAGTCTGCCACCCAGCAGCGGCTCCATGATGACGGCAGGAATGCC
>CALAVF010000105.1 GCA_937892315.1 uncultured Prevotellaceae bacterium
GTCCCAGCCGTTCCGCTCGATTTCTTTTTCATAGAACTGCATGATGCCGCTGAGGGTGCTTTCGATGAGGCTGTCGCGTGGGGTGTCGAGGGTGGGGAGGCTCCAGATGCCGAAGGCACGCTTGCGGTGCAGATACTCGGGGGTGCAGACGAGTTGGGAACTGTAGCACTGTAGCGGTGTAGCGGCGGAACTGATGTAGATGGTGCTGGTGCGTCCGATGCCCCATGCGGTGCTCATGCCCGGCTGCACGTCTTCGTAGGCGGCTTCGAGGGGGTGGGCGATGGTGTCGTAGTGTTCGAAGGAGTAGGGCTCGGCTTCGGGCGGATAGATGCTGACGGTGACGATGGCGGTGTCGCTCCTCATGCCGTCCACTTGCAGAGTGGAGGGATAGGATTGCCAGAAGTCTTTGAGGTGGAAGGAATAGACCCCCTCTGCCCGTTGGGCATCTCCCCCTCTAAGGGGAGAACCATCCGGCTTGTTTGGGGCGAGGGTCCCTATCGTTACTGTTCCGTCATGCCTTCTCCCCTCCATCGTGCCAATCCACGGAGAGACATCGGTGGCTCGTTTGCGGATGCTGTAGCCGTTAGGGGAGAGTTGGGAGAGTCGGAATCCGTCCCATTGGGCAATGTTTTGGAGCATGGAGAGGGTGACGGAATCCATCTTTTCGAGGTCGATGCGGCGGCGGGCAATGAGGGGTTGTACACTCATGGGTTTGCCTTCAAAATCGGCGAAGCGTTCGTAGGGCTTTCCGTGCATCGGCACCTTGAAGTGGATGGAAAGTTCTTTCAGACCTTCTTGGTTCAGGGCACTATCCACCAGGAGGGTGTGCACCAGTTTCATCTCCTTTTTGCCCGCATATTGGTAGGTGCGGATGACGAAGTTCTTGCCCGTGTATTTGTGTACCTCGCGAATGTCACCTTTCGATTCGACTTCGTGTGTGAGGATGGGGCATCTCTCTCTGTTCAGCGTGACATAGAACGATGGGAATGCTTCTTGTGGATAGGGTGGCACCGTCTTCAATTTTTCTGATGGCTGTTTGGTGAGAAGCACAGAGTCCGTTCCTTCTGGCACGATGGTGGTGAAGGCTTGCCACTTCGTACTTCCGTCTTGCCATGAGGCGAGTCGCCAGGTGTCGAAGGAGAGACGGATGCCTTTGTTTGTCTGCAATGTGAAAGCCTCTTCTCTCACTTCGCCTTTGGAGAAAGGTACGCCGAAGGTCGTCACACCGCTTCCTTTGCCACCAATCCACTTCAAGACAATGGGTTCTTCATCGACTTTTCGGCATTCGTATTTGAAGTTTCTCAGTTCCGCTTTTGCCAAGGTGGTTCTGAATCCGAAGTAGCCTTCTGTGAGCGGAGTCGGATCTATATAATCGACCAGCAATTCTCCATCGATGAAATATCGTGCATGGCCATCCATTTGCTCCAAGCGAATCTTGTACCATTTGTCTTCGACCAGCAGGTGCTCCTTGTCGGTGTACTCCTTCAGGATGCTGGGGCGATACGCTGTGCTGTCAATGCCGCGTGCATCGCCTGTATATCGGCGGAAGCGAGTGGTCGTGTTCCAATTTCCTCCATATCCCACATAGTAGGTTCTCAGGGCATAATTGTCCACAAACTTCCCTCCGTGTCCGCCGCACTTGTCCGCCATCCAGAAGCAATTGAGGTCGCTCACTCGCACGTTTCCCTGCTCGTCCTTGAAACGCCTGTCCCCCACAATCCTTGCCTCATATTCAATCACCACGTTCCCCTCCATCTTTTCCTCACACCACAGGGTCAGCCCCTTCGGAGCCACAATGGTTGCCGTGCCGTTCTTCCATGTCACGGTCGATGTGGGGTCTTCCGCCTCCACCTTCCATGCTTGAGCATAGGCAGATAGCGTCATCAAAAATAATAGGTTGATAAAAGCCGTTCTCATAAAGGTATAGGTGTTTCATCTTTTATTGGAAATGTCGGGCAAAGGCGACAGAGTCTGCAATCACGAGTTGCGGAGTGCCGTCGTTTTGATAGTCGCGTGCAAAGATAAGGCTTTTTTCTGACAAAACCTTCGTTTCTTGTAGATTAAATGAGGTGGGCGGCTATCTTTTTGTGTCTTTTCGAGGGCTCTGAAATGGGCAATTGCTGCAAGTGCTCTTAAAACTAAAGTTAGATTTTATAAAATCAAACTTAAATTTTATAAAA
>CALAVF010000106.1 GCA_937892315.1 uncultured Prevotellaceae bacterium
AGATCTTTAGATGAAGCTTTAAGTAAAGCAATGATAAATAATGCTATTATAACAAGCTTAGAAGATATGAACAAAAATTACAATTCAAATAATTCTAACAGTTCATCAGGAAGTGTCAAAAGTCTCAAAATAGAAGAAATAATTAATAAAAAAATCATCATAATTAAACAAGAAAAACCAATAAATTCTGTAAAAATATTTTCAAAAGAAAATTTTGATAAAAGATTTCATTTCCAAAAATTAGTTGATTTAGATTTTAATTTAAAATATTATTATACTCCTATTCCAGACAGAAGAATTGAGTTAAAAAATGAAAGCAATATATGGTTTAAAGAAATTAATGACTTTTATAAAAATAAAAAATTGGATTCAGAACTTTTAATTGTTGGACCAAGAGGAGTTGGTAAATCAACTACTATTTTAAAGACTTTAAATGTACTAAAAATTCCCAGATTATATTTCCCAATTAGAAAAATAATGAATCTTGACAGTAGAAAATGGAAAAAAATTTTATTATATGAAGCTTTATATATTTTAAATAATGAAGAAGATATGGAAGCTTTTAAAAATATGATTAAAGCTGCGGATGAAAATGGAGATGGAGAGATGAGGTCACAAGACTGCGGCAACTTGTGAACAATCTGAAAGGGCATTGATTTTGTCCGTAACTTTGCATCGGATTCAAAAGAGAATCGGGGCATGAAAGGCTCATCCGGAGGGGTGTTTCAGACCTTGAGACGCAGATGGATCCAAAGTTAAAAGAAGTATTAACAACTTAAACGAAGAAAGGAGACACCATTATGGCAGTCAAGTATCGTTCAGTAAAGGCTGTCCTCGGCTACATCGAGGAGAAGCCACAAGTATGGAAGGTGCAGAAACTTACCTTCCCAGTGATTAACGAAAAGACGCTGGTTGAGTACATCGCCAACTCTGCCCACATTCCCAAGAGCACGGTCAAGGGTTGTGTGCTTGCCATCAGCGAGGCAATTGCGTACTTTGTCATCAACGGACACTGCGTGACGTTCGATTCGTTCGGCTCTTTCTATCTGAAGGTGCAGACGAAGGTCGCCCAGACGCTTGAAGAATGTGATGCCAACGTGATTGAAAACACCACGCTCGGATTTCGTGCCAACACCAAACTTGCCGAACTTGCCAACAAGACCAAGGTGGAGCGAGCAGCGTCCCTCAATCTGGACTAATCAACAAATTTGTTTTACATTCAAAGAAAGGAGTTTTTTATGAACACATCAATTTCCCCCATCAAGGGTGCTACCCTGATGTATCCCAAGAAAGTGACCCTCAACTTCATGGAGGATAAGCCCGAAGTTTATCGTCTCTGCTATCTGCGTGGCAGCGTGATTCACGACAAGGAGGTCATCTACTATGCTGCAAAGGCTGCCCATGTGCCAGAAAGTACCATCAAACTGGCGGAAGAGGCGCTTTTTGATGCCATCAGTTATTTCTGCACCAACGGACACGCTGTGCAGGTTCCAGGGCTCGGTTCGTTTGGCATTCAGTTCAACACCAATGTGGCTGAAACTGAAGAGGAGGCGACGGAGGAGTGTATCAACCGCAAGTATATCCGCTTTTGGCCCAAGCACGACATCCGTGACCTTTGCAGTCAGAAGAATCTCAATGTCGAGGTGAAAGACCTGCTGAAACTCAAACAGACGAACAACACACCTTCGGATGATGATTCGGACGACGACACGCCTGATACCCCTGACACCCCTACTCCATAGTTGGGTAGTGCTATGGTCCTGACAACATGAAGAGAGGCTCCGCATGGATTTCCATGCGGAGCCTCTTGGTTAGTGGTGTCTCAGTTGCCATCCCTGAAGAAGTCGAGCATCTCGAAGATTTCTTTTTTGTCGGCTGATTGGTTGATGCGGATGTCGCCCACATCACCAAGGAGGGTGAAGTTGATGATGCCGGCGGTGTTCTTCTTGTCGTGGGTCATGTATTGGTAGAGTTCTTCGTAGTCGTCGCAGGTGATGGGCAACTCTCCGTAGTTCTCCTTGATGAAACGTACCGTCTGCCGCATCTTGTCGGTGGGGAAGCCGGTCTTGATGCAGGAGAGGTAGAGTTCGCAGATGAGTCCCCATGCGACGGCGTAGCCGTGCAGATAGGGCTTGCGAGAGAGTGCCCAACTCTCGAAAGCATGTCCTGCGGTGTGTCCGAGGTTGAGGGCTTTGCGGATGCCGTGCTCGAAGGGGTCTTCTTGCACGATGCGTTCTTTGATGGCGACACTGGTGCCTACCATCTTCCCCAAGTGCAGATAATCCACTTCGTTCAGATCGAAGTTGAGCAGTTCGGCAAAGTTCTCATTCGTGGAAATCAGTCCGTGTTTGAGCATTTCGGCATAGCCCGAACAGATGTTCTCGTGGTCGAGCGTCTTCAGAAATTCCGTGTCGAGAATGACTGTTTCTGGCGAGTTGAACACGCCGATTTCGTTCTTCAATCCGTTGAAGTTAATGCCCGTCTTGCCACCTACACTGGCATCGACCATGGAGAGCAGGGTGGTGGGGATGTTGATGTACTTGATGCCACGTTTGAAGGTGCTTGCCGCAAAGCCGCCAAGGTCGGTCACCATGCCGCCGCCGAGGTTCACCATAAGCGAATGGCGTGTGCCACCCCCATTGCCCATCTCGGTCCATACGTGGGCGAGGGTTTCGATGTTCTTGTGGGTGTCGGTGGCACCGATGGTGATATGTATGGCGTCTTTCAGGCAGGGGATGTCCTTGACTACAGGAAGGCACAGTTTGTGTGTGGTCTCGTCGGTCAAAAGGAATAGTTTGTCGTGCTTCACTTCACTCACCGCTTCGGTCAGTGTTTTAGCAATGTCAGTCGAAATAACTACTTTATTTGCCATGTCTCATTGAATATTTTTGCAAAGGTAAGGAATAAAGTGAAAAGTGAAAAGTGAAAAGTGAAAAATCTAAGTAACTTATCACGCGGATTGTATTTCATTGGTACAGGTTACATAAATTTTTCACTTTTCACTTTTCACTTTTCACTTTATTCCTTACCTTTGCACCTGTTTTTAATAAGGAATAGTTATGATTAACGTGATTGACACCGAGATTGAAGGTGTAAAAATTATTGAGCCGAAGTTGTTTGGCGATGCTCGCGGTTACTTTTTTGAGAGTTTCTCGCAACGGGAGTTCGAAGAGAAGGTCTGCAAGACGGTGTTCGTGCAAGACAACGAAAGCCAATCGGTGGCTGGTGTGGTGCGTGGCTTGCACTATCAGAAGCCGCCGTTCACCCAGAGCAAGTTGGTGCGTGTGGTGAAGGGTGCGGTGCTGGACGTGGCTGTGGATATCCGCAAGGGAAGCCCTACGTTTGGCAAGCATGTTTCGGTGGTGCTGACGGCTGACAATCACCGTCAGTTTTTCGTGCCTCGTGGCTTCGCTCATGGTTTTGCCGTGTTGAGCGATGAGGCTGTCTTCCAATACAAGTGTGACAATTATTATGCTCCGCAGAGTGAGGGCGCCATTGCATGGGACGACCCCGACCTGGGCATTGACTGGCAGGTGCCCAATGAGAACCGCATTCTCTCGGAGAAGGATGCACACCATCCTCGGTTGAAGGATGCGGAGTTGGTGTTCGACATTGACGTGCCGTTGTATGAAAAGTAAAAGAAGGGAAAAATGAAAAGTGAAAAATTTGCTACCGCACTTGTTCGTCATTTTGTTGGCTTACTGCTGCGGTAGCAAATTTTTCACTTTTCACTTTTACTTTTTCATCATCTTCTTCCCGTCTTTGATGTAAATGCCAGGAGCGGTCATGTCATTAACACGTTGCCCGTTCAGGTTGTAGATGGGTGATGTGCCTTGCCCTGCCACCTTGATGTCAGAGATGCCTACCGCCTCTTTTTCAGTGAGGAAGTTCTGGAGTTTCAGGATGCCGGAGTTGATTTTGTGGGTTTCGTTGTCCCAGAGGCCTCGGTTAATCCACTTCTTCAGCACGGTGAACGTGTTGCCGTTGCCATTCTCTTCGGGGAACCAGTAGTAGAGACCTGTGACGTTGTTGTGCTTGGCGAGTTCGGTGCAGAGGTCTTCGATGAAGGCTTGTTGTCCTGTTGGGGTGTCAGCCCATGTGCCAGTGGTGTTGGTCACATCCTCGGTGGGAAACCACTGGTAATAATAAGCCGTCTCCACGATTTGCACGGGTTTGTTGGGGAAGGAAGACTCCAACCGCGTGAGGGTGGTGGAGAGTGTTGACAGATAGCCATGCCAGAAGGGGTAGTAGGAGAGTCCGATGATATCGTAGTCCACTCCATTGTTCTTCATGGTGTTATAGAAATTGACGGTGGCGTTGGCATCGCCGCTCCTTTCGACATGAAGGACAATTTTTGCCTCTGGGGTCACCTCACGTACTGCCTTTGCCGCCGAACTCAGAAAATCCGTGAAGCGTTTCCATGTGCTGGTGGTGGAATTTGAATAGCAGCGGTCGTTGTTGTTTCGCCAGAGCATACCATAACTGACTTCGTTGCCAATCTGCACAAAATCGGGGGTGGCATTATTCTCGACCAGATATTCGAGGCAACGCTTCGTGTACCCATACAGGGAGTCTTGCAAAACGGCATTGCTCGTGTTGCTTTTCCATGTGGAAGGAATGGTCTGATTGTCTGGGTCTGCCCATGTGTCGGAATAGTGGAAATCCAGCAGAAAGTCCATGCCAGCCTCTTTGATGCGTTTGCCCAGGTTCTTCACATACTCCAGGTCTTGCACCACTTGCGGGTCTGTTTTGCTGTCGGGTGTCACGAACAGGCGTACACGCATGGAGTTCCACTTGCAGGTGTTCTTCATGTAGGTGAGCACGTCAGGAATCTTGGTTCCTGCACTTGTGTAGTAAGGCGTATTCGCCTTCTCATACTGTGGCAGCACCGAAATGTCACCACCCAAGTTAAACGCATTCTGGGCTTGGGCACCCATTGCCATCGTACCCATGATGGCTGCAAATATCAGTTTTTTCATTGTTGCTTTTTTTATTATATAAATGTGTCAGTCAGTAAAATCTGTTGCAAAGTTAGAAAAAAATCTTCATAGTTCCATCAGTTTTGCTTCAAATTCTTCTTTGGGATAGAGGGATTTGGAACGGATGCGGGAGCGGTAGTTGTAGATGGTGGGCATGGAGTAGTCGAGGAATTGGGCGATTTGGGCGGTGTCGGTCACGCCGAGACGGATGAGGGCGAAGATGCGAAGTTCGGTGTTGAGACGTTCGTGTTTCTTGGGGGTGATGCGGTCTTCGGGACGGAGCAGGGCGTTGAAGTTCTCGACAAAATGTGGGTGGATGTCGAGGAAGGCTTCGTCGAAGTCATTGTAGAAACGCTGCTGCTCGCTTTCGATGAGGGTGTCGTCCTTGAGTGTCTTCATCAGTTCGGCGTGCTGGTTGTTCTTGGCAAGTTTGAGGAGTGACTTGCGGAAATTCTCCAAGTCGGTGATGTACTTGCGGCAACGGTCGAGGAAGAGGGCGATATATTCCTCCTTAACCTTGTCCATCTGTTGCAACATCATGTTTGACTCTTGCAGGTTCTCGTTCCTCACGCCCAATTGCTTGTTCGCGACAGCCAATTGTCCGTTTGCCTCTGCCAGTTTCTTTCTGACGAGGGACAGTTTGTGCATTTGGTTCCGCAGATAGAGGGCGACGAGGGCGAGAAGCTGGACGATGCC
>CALAVF010000107.1 GCA_937892315.1 uncultured Prevotellaceae bacterium
TGTGTTCGGAGGCGGGTGGGGGACTGAGCGAGGGACAGGCGCAGCGCATCGCCATCGCCCGCGCCTTGTTGCGCAACCGCGCCATCCTGCTCTTCGACGAGGCCACCTCGGCCCTCGACCCCGATACGGAGCGCCAACTGCTCAAGAACATCCTCTCCTCGCACGACCGCACCATCATCTTCATCACCCACCGCCCCGCCGTCGTCGATTACTGCGACCAGACCTTGAAAGTGGAGAAAATCTGATACTCAACTTACACAAATCTGTTAAGTATCTCTTGCAACTGCCCGAGATAATAGAATGGCACGTTGACCAGTCGGTAGGGGCGGTTATGCGGGGCTGGGGTGGATGCCTCTTGCACAAAGAACTCACCGCTCCAGAAACGGAGGGCTGTGACAGGATGTTCGCAGTTGTTGACGAAACTATGGAGCGAACGGAGGTGGGAGTTGGTGCCTGCTTTTACCTCGATGGGAATCATCTGGGCACCAAACTGCCATATAAAGTCTATCTCGGCTTTCGTGCCGTTCTTGTCGCGTACCCAGTAATATTGCTTTTCCTTGTATGACTTGTCTGCCACGACTTTCAGTTCCTGTGCTACAATCTGTTCTGCTGCACGACCTCGCCATGTGTCAAGCAACTCCTTGTTTTGGAGGTACTCAATTTGTATGCCCGCCACGAAATTGGTTACACCGCTATCTACCATGATGAGTTTGGGTGAGCGTTGCTTCGATGGGATGGCTGGGACGGATGTGGAAGTGACGGGATAGTCCAAAGTCAGGAGATAGTCTCGTTCCAAAAGATCCATGGCATCGTGGGTTTGGCTGCTGCTGTAGTTGCTGCTGCCAAACTTGGCGAAAGTGATGGTCTCAGCCGCCGAAAGCCACGCCGTATCAAGGATATGCCGGATTATCCGCACCTGCTCTTCCCTGTCGCTGTATTTCTCTGCATCCTCGTTATAACCCTTCAGTAAGGAATTATAGATGGGGGACAGACGTTCTATGTCGTGATAGGAGGCATATTCAGACACCACCTCTGGCATTCCCCCAACAAGGGCATAGCGGTTGAAGATGCCGATGAGATGGTCGTGCATGATGGGTGGCACTCTTAATCCTCGTACCATATCACCCCATTCACTACCCTCAACGGCATTGAGGTATTCCATGAAGGAGAAAGGACGAAGGTTGAGGTATTCAACACGGGAAACAGGGAAAGATACTTTCTTCTTCAGGAGATTTTGAAGTCGGCTGCCTGCTGTGATGACATGCAGCCAAGGCATCTTCTCGTAAAAATAACGTAAGAGGGCTACGGCCTGAGGAACCTCTTGTATCTCGTCGATAAAAAGTAGCATACGCTTGCCTACATCCGACACCACGTGATTCTTCAAACAAAGATACTGCCATATTTCTTTCACATTGTCGCTTTTGAGGAATATCTCCGCATCTTCCGACAATTCAAGGTTTACTTCGATAAAACCCTCGAACTCCTTGCCGTATTCGCGGATGAGGGTGCTCTTGCCCACCTGGCGGGCACCACGGATAACAAGGGGTTTGCGCGTAGGCTTCGCACCCCATTTCCGTATCTCTGTCATCAATTCTCTTTCGTACATACTCGCTATAGGTTGGTGCTGGCAAAGATACGGAATTTTTCTAAAACATAACCAAGAAATGGCTGTTTTCTTTCTAAAACATAACCAAGAAACAGCCATTTCCTTTCTAAAACATAACCAACAGCGGTTATTTCACTGTCTTTTTCTTGCCGTCGACGATGTAGATGCCTTTCTCATGGGGTAATGTGTC
>CALAVF010000108.1 GCA_937892315.1 uncultured Prevotellaceae bacterium
CCGCCATCTCGGCAGGAGCAGACCTCTCGTGGTTTGCCACTTCTTCGGTGGCGGTCGAACTGCTGACGAGGGTGGTGGATGCACAGGTGAAGGCGTTCGGCACGGACAACACTTTCACTGGCGGACATCTCGACCTCTATCATTTCGATGCTGCCGCCAAACTCTCCACGCCGCTCAACCTGGGTCAGCGGATGGGCACCCGTGTCTTTGCCGGTGTCCGTGTGATGGATGGCGACCGACTCACCGACGGCACCACTACCTACACCATCCCCAACGAGACCAAATTTGAACTGGGGCTCGGCGTCGTTTACGAATGTATCGACACCAACAACTATGCCTGGGGTTTCACCGCCGACTACTACCACACGTTCTCCCACTACATGAAAAACCGCTACAGCATCAGTTCCGTCTGGAAGATTCTGTTCTGAAAAAACAATGTGGCAAGAAAAAAATTCATGGTTGCGGATAATCATGAAATATTTTTTTGTAATGTCCAATTGATTTTGGTCACAAGAAAAAAGAGAACTTCTTTTTTATATAATGGTGAAAAAAGAGAGAACAAAAAAATTTTCATCAAAATTAGTTGTTAATTGAGAATAAATCCTTACCTTTGCAGCCGTGTTCACGCCGTGTATGCCCAATTGAGGGCTGTGTAGGTGTGGGACAAGACTTTTGGAACAGCGTCTGACAACGCCTTGTTTTTGGTTTCTTGAACCTAGGAAATTCAACAAACCGTAATCAAAGACAATGCAGAGTAGATGCTACGGGTAGGTATTTATGCTGTCCCGTTAGTGTGCCGAGAGAAGTGATTCTCTCATGCACACTTTTCGGGTGCAAGCATTATTTAATACCGACGGCGTGGGCGTCATTCTGTCTGTTTATTACGGAGGTTTTCCTAGGACCTAAAGAAACGGACGGGCAGAGTAGGCTTCACGCTTTCTTTATATCAGTGCTTTTCCTTTAGTCGTGCCTCTCTTTCCATACGAAACGAAAGAGGGGAGGAACAGAGTATGAAAAAAGACTCGAAAACGACTGAAACCGTCTGCAAGGTTTGGGGGGATGACCTCAAATCTTGTCGCGAAGCGTTTGTCGGAAATCCATGGTATATCATCGAGGTAAATCCCCGTTACGAAATGCTTTGTTGCAAAGATTTGGCAAAGTTCCCTTTCCCCATTGACACATACGTGGCGAGCCAGCAGGAGGTGCATCGATATTCTAATGGAACACGACGTACCGTGGAAAGGCTTGTCATTACCAAGAAGGTTTTTGTACGTTTCCCTGCCGACAAGCGGACAGAAGTGCTGACGGAATGCCCCTATGCCTTGAGATATATGGTGGATGCTGCATTACGCCCCTCTCGCTATGGCAGGGCAGAGTTTGCCCAAGTGCCCGACTGGCAGATACTTCAGTTGCGACGAATCCTTACCGATGCAGAGGCGCCAGTGGAATATAACGACTTTGACCTTTTGGTAGGCGAAAAAGTGAAAGTGATAGGTGGAAAACTTTTGGGCAGAGAGGGCAAGGTCTATCAAGAAAAAGGAAAGACTTTTCTGGTGTTGACACTCGACAAATTGGGTAGTTTCAAGGTACAGATTGCTCCTGAAAACCTCAAGCGTATCAAATGATATTGACAGACGTTCAACCTCTCATTCAGCAGATAAAGCAGGTCAATTTCTGCTCGGTCAGTCCAGTCAAGGCACAGGCGATAGGAGGCATCCTCCACGCCCTGAATGGTTTTAGTGCAGAGTCCTCAGAATTGTTCAATGCCCTCTATCGAGTGGCAGAAGAGCGATTCTGCAATGCCGATTCTCATGAAGCCCAAGTTCTGTGGCTATCCGCTCTCCAGCACATGACGGCATACGGTGAACTCTTCACCGATGTCTTCGACGATGTTGAGTACAAAATGCTGGTCAAGCAACAACACGCCATCCAACAGCGTCAGTTGGATGACGTGAAAGACCTCATTGATGGTGTCACACCTCTGTGGAGAGAACTTTCCTTGAAAGAAAGCCTGCAACGATTGGATTTTTTCTATCACCAGGACATTCACCAGTTCAGTCAAGGAGATGATCGCAAAGCCTATGCCATATTGGATGCGGCAGCCGTTTGTTTTGAACGCTGCCGAGAGAGCCTTTTTCTGCACCATGATGCCGACATGGAGACGCTTTTTCTCTACTACCACGTGCTCTGTCTCTGTCATCCCGGCTATCGACACCCTGGCAATGTGCCCTACTACAAGCAGTATTTCCGCACATTTCAGGACCGTGTTGATGCTCTCGACAGGGAATCAGACCTCGGTTGGCAAGCCCGTGAGGTGGCATGGCACCATCGTCTGCAGCATGAGCACCATTACGACCTATCCATTCTTTCAGGTCTCTCGCTTGCCGATTCCGATGCCAGTTCCGCATTCCGTCTGCAATGCTATCGTTGGCTTCTCGACCTCGACCCCGAAGATGACGATTCCATCCAAGCCATGCACGACCGCCATCACTTTGTCGATGCTGGCATCCATCGCCTCACAACATGGTTAGATTATAAATGGACAGCCCGCATCCCCATCCCTCAGGAACAAGAAGCGGAAACCCTGCTCACCCTCCTCTGTGCAATGAAACTCACCTTCACCGACTTCGCTCAGAGACATCAAATCATCGACCGTGCCTACGACCTCCTTTCTCTACTTCCTGACGATAAACTCAAAGCCCATCTCCTCGTCCACCTCCACCAAGAGACCGAGGACGAAGACCTCCTGCCTGACATTGACCATCTCCTCGATACTTGGGACGATGACACCATGACGGAGGAAGACCGCTACCTCCAAGAACTTTGTAGTACGATAGACATTATGGCATAGCAATGTCTTCCTTGCTATCGTCTCCACTATGGTGACTAAAGCGAAAATGTTGGAGATAAGGAACATGCGTTATAAAGAAAAGATAGAAATAGTTTGGAACTTTCGGAGGAAACTGCTATCTTTGTCCCGAAAATAAAAGGAATGCGTATTATGTGTACCGTAAGCATAAGAGTTAATGAGTCTGCAATGCACCGTATCAATCACAATCTCACAGATAGTGTGACTATTGGTCGTTGGCTTCAACGGCAGGTGGATTTGATGATTGAACAGATGGTGGAAGAAGCCGAAACAATGAGTCTTGAGACGGCTCGTGAGAAACTACATGAGATGGTCAGAAAGGAATACGCTCTAATATGAGGTATCTCATTAACAAACGATGCTTTAGGAGAGTTCCCATTAAAATAAAAAATCCCCTTTCAATTTACAGGTTTACCCCAATTGAGAAGATGTTTCATCTTCCCTCTGCTTGTATAAGTTGATGATTTCAGCCACAATTTCCCCTCTTGCCCCCCTAAACAGGGGGAGAGTGTGTTTGTATTCATTCCTAAATTCTAATGTCCGAAGCCTCTGCTTCTTTTAGCATTAGAATTCCATTCAATTTAGCGTTATGACAGAAATCAATTTAGCGTTGGGACACAATT
>CALAVF010000109.1 GCA_937892315.1 uncultured Prevotellaceae bacterium
GACGAGCGTGTCATTTTGTCCTATTGCGAGGGGTGTTTTTGGGGGACATCCGTGTGTCAACTGAATCGTCTCGGATAGCGTAACAGAATCGCCAGCAGGAGGGCTATGCCGATGAGGAGAGGATAGAACAGGGGGGGGAGGATGGCGATGGGGGTGAGACCCGAGAGGCTGGCGGCGATGAGGACTTGGGCTCCGTAGGGGAGGAGTCCCTGCGTGAAGCAGGAGGCGGTGTCGAGGATGGAGGCGGAGCGACGTGGGTCGATGCGGAATCGGGTGGCGATGTCCTTGGCGATGGGGCCTGCGGTGATGATGGCGACGGTGTTGTTGGCGGTGCAAACATTGACGAGGCTGGTGAGGGCAGCGATGCTGAGTTCACCGCCTCGTTTGCCGTGAATGCCCCGTGTGAGTGCCTTGATGATGAGGTCGATGCCGCCGTTGTGACGGATGATTTCGAGCATTCCGCCTGCGAGGATAGTGACGATGATGAGTTCTGACATGCCCATCATGCCTTCGTTCATGGCGGCAAACCAGCCGAAGATGTCATAGGTGCCCATCGTGATGCCGATGATGCCGGTGAGGATGATGCCGATGGCAAGCGTCAGAAGCACGTTCACGCCGCAGATGGCAAGGATAATCACGGCGAGATAGGGGAGCACCAGCCAGAAGTTGACGTCGCCAATTTCGGCAGGGGTACAAACTTTCTCGCCAAGGATGTAATAGATAATCAGCATGATGACTGCAACGGGGGCGACGATGCGGACATTGACACGGAACTTGTCCCTCATGCTGCATCCTTGCGTTTGGGTGGCTACGATGGTGGTGTCGCTGATGAAGGAGAGGTTGTCGCCAAAATAGGTGCCGCCCACCACGAGCCCCACCATGAGCGGTACGCTGATGCCCGACTGTTGGGCAATGCCGACAGCCAAAGGGGTGAGTGCGGCAATGGTTCCGCAACTGGTGCCGATGCTGAGCGAGATGAAGCAGGAGGCAAGGAAGATGCCGGGCAGGATGAACTGCTCGGGCAGATATTTCAGCGCGACATTCACGGTGGCATCCACAGCGCCCATCGTCTTGGCGGATGCGGCAAACGCACCTGCGAGAATGAAAATGGCAAGCATCAGCACCATCGTCGGGTTCCCTGCTCCTTTGGCAAAGACCTTGATGCGTTCGTTCATCGTGCCGCTGACGGTCAGCAGGGCATAGACGGAACTGACAAGGAATGCCACAGCAATGGGCACTTTGTAGAAGTCTTGTGCGATGATGCTGGTGGCAAGATACAAGACAAGGAATACAAATAGAGGACTAAGTGCTTTCATTTTGTGTATAGGGTGTGTTTTAAACAATAAGAATTTATGAATAATTCGTGGTTAATTCATGATAATTTATGTTTAAAACAAAACACGAATTTCCCATTAATTAGCCACGAATTATTCATGAATTTATTTTTCTGTTACAATGTCACGCCTGTCTTGAAGATGGCGATTTCCTGATAGTTCTTCTTCTCATTCCATGTCGGTTCTCCGCTTGCTATCTGTATGACTTTCTGCATGAAACGCTTGAAGACTTCGACCATCGGTTCACATTCGACAATGGTGCCGGCATTGAAGTCAATCCATGTGGGTTTGTTCTTGGCGAGGGTGCTGTTGGTGCTCACTTTCATGGTGGGAACGAAGGTGCCGAAGGGAGTGCCACGACCCGTGGTGAAGAGCACAATGTGGCAGCCTGATGCGGCAAGGGCGGTCGATGCCACAAGGTCGTTGCCGGGAGCCGAGAGGAGGTTGAGCCCTTTCTCTTTCAGACGCTCGCCGTAGGGAAGGACTCCTTTCACGGCACTCTTTCCACATTTCTGCGTGCAGCCCAGTGCCTTCTCTTCGAGGGTGGAGATGCCGCCCGCCTTGTTGCCGGGTGATGGGTTTTCGCCCACAGGTTCGCCATGAGAAAGGAAGTATTGTTTGAAATCGTTGACGAGGCTGACCGTTTCTTGGAACAGTTCGGGTGTCTCGCACCGGTTCATGAGGATGGTTTCTGCACCGAACATCTCGGGCACTTCGGTCAAGACGGTTGTGCCGCCTTGGCTGACGATGAAGTCGCTGAACACGCCCAAGAGCGGATTGGCTGTGATGCCAGAGAAACCATCGGAGCCACCGCACTTCAAGCCCACTTTCAACTCTGAAAGAGGAATCGCCTCCCGTCTGTCTTGAGCAGCGAGGGCATAGAGTTCACGCAGCATCTTCATGCCTTCCTCCACCTCGTCGCCTTCCACTTTCTGGCTGACCATGAAGCGGATGCGTTCTTTGTCGTAATTGCCCAAAAGTTCCTCAAACTTGTCGGGTTGGTTGTTCTCACATCCCAATCCTACCACCATCACAGCACCTGCATTGGGATGCAAAACGAGGTCACGGAGTACCTTGCGGGTGTTCTCGTGGTCATCGGACAGTTGCGAACAGCCGTAATTGTGTGGGTAAGCGACAATACGACGCCGTTCGGCATTCGTCGGAAGCATCTTGCTCAGTTCCGAATCCTTGTCAAGCACTTCGTGTTGCAGTAGCCCTGCCAACTGATTGACGACACCGTTCACGCAGCCTACCGTAGGCACAATCCACACCTCGTTGCGGATGCCCACTTCGCCGTTCTTGCGACGATAGCCTTGGAAGGTGAGTTGCTCCTTGGGGAACCACTCTGTGTAGGCAGGGTTGGTCAGATCCTCTTTCTCCACGGGGTGATATTCGTAGTCGAGTAGTCCCGAGAGGTTGGTTTTGATGTGGTCGTGGCAGATGAAGTCGCCCTGCCGGTGGTCTTCCTTCAGATGACCGATGGGGTAGCCGTATTTGATGACGTTCTCACCCGCCTTGAGGTCGGAGAGGAGAATCTTGTGGCCTGCTGGTACGTCGCTTGCGAGGTTGATACGCAACCCGTCGATGTCGATGGCTTCTCCTGCTTTCAGAGGTTCAATGGCAACCGCCACATTGTCAGCAGGATTGATTTTTATGGTCTTCATACTACTTCAATTTTTTCAATTGACTTCGTCGAACTAAAGGTTCTTCAACTCTTCAACTTCTTCAAAGTGCTTTGTATTCTTTTGGGGTATAACCTGTATGTTGCTTGAAATATTTTGCGAAGAAACTCTGGTTGGCAAAATTGAGTTTGTTGCTCACGTCCTTGACTGACACGCCCTTGGCTCTCAGCATGGTCTTCGCTTCGAGGATGACGTGCTGGTTAATCCACTCGGTGGCGTAACTGCCGCTTACTTCATGTACGACGCATGACAAGTATTTGGGGGAGATGAACAGTTTTTCGGCATAGAAAGAGATGTTGCGGCTCTCCATGTAATGCTCTTTCACCACCTCCATAAACTTCATGAACAGTTCTTCCTTTCGGCTGGTCGGTTTCTGCCTCAGTTTTGTGCTTTCTTCTCTGACAAACTTCTGATACATATTGCATTGCAAGATACGCAGATAACTCCGAGCCACATCTTCCTTGAAGAGATAGTTCTTGTCGAGCAGTTTGCGTTTCAGTTCTTTGTAGATGGCAAGCGTTTCTTGCATTTCGTAGTATGTCGGTTTATGTACAGGACGTTCTTTTAGTTTTCTGCCAAACTCAACGCCTGTCTTCACATCGCCGATGTAATTGACGAAATCGGGTGCGATGGCCATGAAAAGGCACTTGGTTCCTGGCTGCAAGTGCTCCATCTGGAAAAAACTGCCAGGAAGAATCATGGCTGTACACCCATCTTCGAGGGTATGATGGGTGAGGTCTATGCTCATTTCCATTTTGCCTGAAACACAAATGAAGCAAATGGCCATTGTTACTTGAACAGGAAATGTGGGATGATTTCCTTCGCCGTCAAAGTGTTCGCCATCGAAATTGTCTGCCAACACCAATTTCTGGGGTATCTGTGCAAACCGTTCGTCCGTCGGGAAGTGGGAAAGATCTACCTTGATGATTTCGGGTGTACTCATGTTGATTGTTCGATTTGTCGGCAAATTTACAAAAAAACATCAAAAAAACAGGAGAAAGTTGTAATTTTCTCCTGTTTTTGTATGTTGTTTGTTATGAATGTGGCACTTCTGCTATGTAGATTACTTCAAAGCAGCCTTTGCAAGTGTTGTTGCCTGGTCGTATGCTTTCTCCCAGTCGGTGTCGATGCAGAAGGGTGTCTGAGTGCTCTTGTCGTTCACGTAGCAGTTCACCTTCTCCTTGTCTGTGTCCTTGAACATCGGGTTGAACTTGCTGGCATCCGTGTAGATTTTGATAATCTCTGTACGTTTGGCGGGAGAGATGGTACGGGCTTTCTCAAGGTTTGCCAAAAAGTCTGTGACGAAAGATGTGAGGTTGACAGCCTGACTGTCGTAGAAGTATGAATCCTTCTGGAGACCACGCTTCTTCACCATGGTTGTCATGTAGTTGAGGCATGTCACTTTGAATTGATTGATTTGGATTTCTTCGTCGGAAGATGCAGGGTTGTTGACAACGGCTGTAGCCTTGTCATATACAGTCTTGTAGAGGCTCTGTGCCTGAATGCCTGTCACTGATGCTGTCAGTACGAGCAGTGTGAGTAAGATTTTCTTCATGTTGTTTAATAATTACTTTATCAAAAAGACGTTGCAAAGTTAGTCTTTCTCCGTTAATTATGTGGAATAAAGCCTGCTAAATGTCTCATTATTAAGGTTGTTTAACACTTATTGCCACACAAACTCGCTGATTTCGTAGTTGTTGGATACAGCGAGACGTGCACAGTTTTGCAAAAGGGTGCGGTTCGAGTTGTTCACAGGTCCGATGTCTGTGTTCTTGCCGTACAGAGTGGTGTCGTCACGTAGGTTTTTGCCGAGGCACGGGGCAATGATGCTCTCGAAGAAAGTGCAGGCAAGCAGATAGCGGCCCGAGTAGAGGTTGATGTGGAGTCCATCGCGTGTGAGGTCATTGTCGATGTTGAGGCTCTCGACAGCACGGGCGTTCTGGACAGCCGTTCCGCACGGGATGATGACATCGATGCCCGTGTTTGCCTTCATCTGTTTGACAGACGAGCAGATGCTTTTCCACATGTCGAACTGAGTCTTGTACTTGGAGAGGTTCTTGTTGGTGAATGAATACGCCCATGTCTCGTTGAACGCGAAGGTGGTGCGTGCCGAGAGTCGGTTGAGATTGTACGCCTGTATCAGTTTCGACAGATAAGGCTCGTAGGTGTTGTAGTCGCCAGATTCGAGCGAATATTGCTGAAACACCACAATGTCGTAGGCGAAACGGCTCATCACATCGGCAATGTTGGTCGCTGTCTCCAGTTTCTGCTCCCCCAGGATGCTGTATTTGTACAGTTCATAGACGTTTTCCTTGCTCAGATAATACTCGTAGTGTTGCTTCATGGAGCATCCCCCCTTGTAGAGCACATACACATTGACATTGCGGATGCCCAGCGACTTGAAAATCTCAGGCAACGCGGTGCTGGTGTCGATGGAAAAGGAATTGCCGATGAAGAGCACATCGAGTTTGCTGGGCATATAAGGCAGAGGCGGGTTGCAAAGATAGCCGCAAGTAGTAGCGGGTTTTGTGGCGGTGACAGGAGCGGCTGTTGTCGTTGCTGGGGTTGCCGGAGTAACCGTTTTGGTGCTGCTCGTTTTTGCCACGTTCGTTTTGGGGGCATTTGCCTTGGTGCTGTCCGCTTTTGTCGTGGTGGTCTTTGTGGCAGTCGCTTTGGTGCTGTCCGCCTTTGTCGTGGTGGTCTTTGCGGCAGTCGTCGTTTTTGATGTCGTTGTTTTCTTCACCACCACCGTCTTGCCCGTCGTTGTCGTCTTGTTCGTTTGTGCCATCCCCTGCAGGCAGAGGAATGTCCATATCCATATCCAAAGAAATCTTTTCATGTCTTCCCATTTTGTTTTTGCGGGTGCAAAGTTACGACAAATTGCAGACATATCAAACAAAAATCATCCTTTTTCCTGTATGTGCCGTATAAAAGCGAGGATGTGTCAAAAACATCTCCCTCGATACCTCAAAAGTGGTCTGAGTCAGACCACCGAAGCGGTGTGACTCAGACCGCCAAGGCGGTG
>CALAVF010000110.1 GCA_937892315.1 uncultured Prevotellaceae bacterium
ATCTGGGAAATGTGTAGAATAAGCGGCCCTAAGTCGGAGATGACAGACGATGTTCGTTGCGTACATGTTCCGTTTTCACTTTGCGAAAACACACTTTTGCAATGCCCTACAGTGTCATGGAGATCGATTAAACTGAAAACGTCTTATCCCACAACCCTTTAAAGAAGTCGAGCACATAGATACACTCGATATCATCAACACGGCGGGTTAGAGGGTCGAGGGAAACAATCACTCGCCGGCAAGCGGGATGGTCTTCACCAAAAACTCTTAGCCCTTTCAAATGCTTAGGCATCACTTCTTCAACAGACTTGATTTCAATGGCCACCTTCGCATCGCCAAGAATCACATCCACTTCCACCCCATTATAAGTTCGCCAATAAGACAAGCGGTCCTCGCTGTGGGTATAATGCAAAAAGGCTATAATTTCCTGTATGACAAGATGTTCAAAAGCATGGCCATATTCCAATGTGCCTCGTACAAGCGCCTTTCGATGCAAAAGATAATTAGCCACTCCTACATCGAAGAACATAAACCTCGGGGATTGAACCAAGCGTCGTTTCATCGTTTTGGTATATGCAGGGATACGATATCCCACCAACGTGTCTTCCAATATATCGAAATAGGAATTGACTGTAGGAGAACTGACTCCGCATTCTTGTGCGATATTGTTATAATTGACAATTTCACAATCGGTCAGGGCAGCCACCTCCAGGAAACTATGGAAAGCATTTAGGTTTCTCACCAACGCCTCCTCTTTGATTTCCTCTTTTAAATAGACATCTATATACGCAGAGAGACGACGCCATGGATCTGTTGCCAGATAATGAGATGGAATCATTCCGAAATTGACAGCCCTGTCGATGTTAAAATCTGGGATTTCAGCACTGACCAAAGGGTAGAGATAAACAGGCAGAGCCCTTCCCCCCAAAGTGTTTTGTCCTCTCCGTTTGAGTTTCCTTGCACTTGACCCACAGAGAATGAAAAGATGGTTGCGCTCCGATATCAAGCGATGAACCTCATTGAGCAATTCCGACACCTCGGGAATCTCGTCGATAATAACCAGCGTCTCTGAAGGTTTATCTTTCAACATGTCATACAACACCTCCGGATGCCGTTGCATGCGATACCTCATTGCCGTATCGAGCAAATCAATATAGATGCTTTTAGGAAACTGTCGCCGCAAAATCGTACTTTTCCCCGTCTGGCGAGCACCAAAAAGGAATATAGACGAATCCAACTCACTGACAATCTGCAAAATACGATCAAGCATAACAACTGATATAAATTTTTAAACTTTAAATTTTCATGTAAAATCAAAAGTAGCACTTTAGAATTTCATGAAAAATCAAAAGTAGTACTTTAGATTTTCAAGCAAAATCACAAGTGCAAAGATAAGGAAAAAAGATTAACCACCAAATAATAACGGGCTTTTTCTTTGAAAAAAGGGAAAAAGAATCACCTTCACAAGGTTTGCGAAGCATTTATTCTTGTATATCAGTATTTTTCAGTCTACCTTTGCAACAAGCAACGACCAATGAAAGGAACAAGAATTATTCTGCCCCTCCTGCTTTTACTCATGACCATAGAACTGCTATCAAATAGCCAAAGCCAGAGTATTGCCGGGGTATGGATAAACCGACCAATCTATCAGGCCAACCTTTCAACAACTCTGATTCTAAAAAAACATTACATCGAAACAATCCGGCGCCACCTCTCCGACTGCAACCAAGGAGTTGCCTGATTGTCAATACAGTAAATCATGCTGCTGTCGAGATTGACACAATACAATCCGTCAGAATTGCGCTGGATAATATACTCCTCAGGGTGTAGCAGTTTGGAACCCAATCGGTTGATGGCAGTTTTGATCTTGGCTATTTTGGGGTTGCGGATGGTGGGGTCTTCCAGATTGGGCACAGCATCGGCATCACCACCGAACATCCTGTATATCCGCGCATATTTGTCCATCAGCCGCCGCATACGCTCATCGCGCTTCTTCAACTGCAAACCGTTGTTAGGGCTGTTGAGGTTGAGCCCACCGGTAATCGACTCGGCCAAGGTGAGCACATACAAGGCCTTCTCCGAACGAGTGACCTTCAACTCCTCGTTGATCTCGCGGAAGACTATCTTCTGACGGAAGGTGTCGAGAAGGATGGTGCTTAACGACTGTTCTTTCATCATGCACAGGTCGATGAGTTGCTTGAACACGCCGCTGTACACAAAACGGTCTTCACTGTTATAGACATTGCGGAGAATGGAATACTCCGAGTTCATCATCGAGGTGAAACGGAACATGAATTGTTTGATCTCGCCCATCACATCATCTTCGATGGACAACTTCAGGAAATTGGCGAAGATATGGTCCTCCGACACAGACTCACCCACCTTCACAAGAAGCGAGGGGTAGGTATCTTGCAGGGCATGAAGATGAAGTTTCCTGCAAAGATGGTTCTTACAGAAATCGACGGTGGTCATGGAGGAAATCTGCTGTTGTATGTCAACCATAGCCGACTCAACCAGATTGGGTGTGAGAAAACTTATCACCTCCTTGAACAGTTCCGGGGGTGTGCTCCGATAGGTCTGGGCAATCTGCGGAATATAGGCGAACTCAAAACCTGCCAATCGCATGGCGTTCTCTATCTCATGGTAATGAACGCTCATCACCTCATTGACACGGGGAGAGAAATCCGACTCCACATATATCACTTGTGAATTTTCCAGTTGCAACCCTTGTTGGGGCACCTGCACGCGCACCATCTCTGCATCATACTCACCCTCAAAGCAATAGGCCAGGGCTATCATGAGCAAAGCCTCGGCCTTGTTGCACTGCCCGTCGGCCAAGGTGATGGCTCGGAACAGTGTCATCAACTCTTCTTTCTCCTTCTTGCTCAGATGGCACAGGTTGTTGACGGCATCGGCAAAGGTTGTGAAGCGCGCTTCGCTGAGTGCTTCGGCTGACAGTCCATAGTCGGATTTCACTTGTCTGAAAAGAGCCATCTCACGGCTGTCGATGACGGAATCGGCTTTGATGAGGTCGGTAACGATACGGGCTATGGATATCTTCTCTATTCTGTTCATAGTGGTTTTCCAATTATAATGTGCAAAGATAATGTTTTTTTCTTATCCACGCAACATTGCGACAATTCAGCGGCAAGAAATCGGAAAACAGCCGCAACGTTTCCGCTTTCATTGCCCATCTATTTTTTATGATTACATTTGCCATCGAAAGAAAACCGAAAACTCTCAACCTAACAACAAACAACCTATGAAAAAGAATGGACTTAATATGGTAGAAGAGAAGATTAACAATATTGACCGGATAGCCAGTATCAACACCGCCAAAAAGAAGAAGGCGAAGAAAAGGGCTCTGAAACGGTTTGAGAAGCAATTGGATTGCCTTTGTCCGATAAAGAAAAAGAAAGTCTTGAGGCTTTCACAAAGTATGAAAGAGGCGCAAGCGAGGCGCAAGGAGGCCAAGCATTGGCAGTCTGTGACCAGCACCATGCGTTATAAAAAGGCTACCACTAAAGCCTCAAGCAGGAAGGTTACACGCATGGTTATCGATGATGTGTTCGAAGGCATTCTGCTCAACCTCCACCCGAAGAACCAAGATAAAAGCATGGCTGTACAAATGCGCATTCTACGTCGCATCGTGGAAAAACGGCAGGCGCAAACCACTCATAGGCTCATGGGGCGCTCCCGCGGCCTTTTGACCCATCACACGGCTGAAGTCTGCATTTGCCAAAGTATGAACGATATACGGACTTATCAAATGTGTATGTGAAAGAATATATACATTCCACAAGGTTTGGGAAGGGGG
The DNA here is from genome assembly GCA_937892315.1 of uncultured Prevotellaceae bacterium. Next base: position 3,818 of record CALAVF010000110.1, read on the forward strand.
AAAAGGATGGTAATTCAAAAATGTATTGTATCTTTGCAACGAATATTCCATCAAGCAATAATGACGAATCATTTCAAGTGAAGACAATTCTTTAAACCGACACCCGATCGATGATGAAATCACTATTATTAGCCCTGCTGTTGTGCTCCTCGGCAAGCATTACGAACAACAGCACCACCGTGTATATCAGTACGGGCAATGGGGCTTACGCCTATCACGCCAAGAAGACGTGCAGGACATTGAAAAGATGCCTCGAAGAGGGACACGTGAAAACCATCACGCTGGACGAGGCCCTGCAAATGGGCAGACGACCCTGTAAAGTGTGCCACTAAACGAGATGAAAATGAAAAGGATAATGTTTTTACTTACGCTCATTTTCCCCCTCTTGACCGTCTACTCATGCGGTCAGGCCAGGGAAGGCAGCAAGGCAAACGATGACCAGCAGAAAGAACTGAAAGGCATCATACGGGCTTACTCCGACAAAGTGGAGGAGATACTTGAAAAGAATGAAATCCTTACTTCCTTCGATTTTTTCCTCTACGACATCACCCGCGACGGAGTACCAGAACTTTGGGTTGATCACGGCAGTTGTGAAGCCGACCGCTATCTGGATATATACACCTATGAGAATAGGCATGCCAAGTTATTATACAACTGTGGGATAGACCATGCCGAATTCCATCAGGGAAAAGATTATATTCTCATGTGGCAAGCACACATGGGTCTTTCCGATTGGCACCACTTTACTTACGATGGTAAAATAAAAGACACCATTGTTTTCGAACAACACCTGAAAGAGGAACAGATTGTTCTCGATTATATCGAGCCACAAGAACCCGAGGTGCCATCGTTCGCTTCCAACGAACAGACTGAGGATGTGGAGGAATACATCGCCGGAGTTGTCTCCCGCCTCCTCGTCGAGGAAGGGAACAACCGCTGACAATTTGGAAAAAAGGCCCGGCCTCATCAACCTCATTAAAAACGAGGAGACGAACATTCAGTTCGCACCTCTACCCTACCTTTGCACACAAAAACGAACCACATTTACGAAAATGAAAAATATCCTTTCCCTGAACCACAAAGAAGCCATGGACTTCTTCATGCAGACGGAACAGTTCCACGGATTCGAACTGCCGGAGTATATCACTTTCGACAAGATGCTGGCTTATGTGAAGCAACGCATCGGCAACACGCCTTACGAGGAGTGCATCAAAGAAGATACACCGCCCGAGACGTTATCCGACGTCAACCTTGACCTGCTGATGAACAAAGACGGCAAATATGCCGTGCGTCCGCTCATTCTCGCCAACCCCTACCTCTACTATTTCCTCGTGAGAGAACTATGCTCCAAAGAGGGGTGGAAGACGGTAAAAGGGTGCTTCCAGCGGTTCCAGGTACCCCATATCACGGCTTGCGCCCTGCCCGTGATCACTGACAGGAAGGAGAAGTTCTATAAGTCGAACACCATCCTGCATTGGTGGAACAGTTTCGAGCAACGCTCAGTGGAACTGTCGCTCGAATACCGTTTCATGTTCTCCTCCGACATCACCAACTGCTACGGGTCGGTCAATCCGCAGTCGTTCAACCTCGCTTTCGGAGTGACGGACACGACGGAAGCGGCAAAAGACAACCTGGCTATCAGTGCCCACATCCAACAGTTGCTGCGTGCCTTCCAGCAAGGGCGCAACATCGGCATACCGCAGGGCAGCGCCATCTTCGATTTCCTGGCAGAGATATTGCTGAGTTATGCCGACCTGCGGCTCCACCAGGCGATAGACGCGGAAGGTATCAACGTGCCCTATGAGGTGCTCCGCTACCGTGACGACTACCGCATCTTCTGCAACGACAAGGACCAACTGGAGCGCATCTCCTATCTACTCCAAGGAGTGCTGGAAAGCCTCAACTTCCGCATGAACAGCCAGAGATCGGAAGAGCGTCGTGTAGGGAAAGAGTGTAGA
>CALAVF010000111.1 GCA_937892315.1 uncultured Prevotellaceae bacterium
AAAAGCCTCGTATCTCATTGGGCAGCAGGGGCAGGACCCCCACCTGCCGCACCAGTTCGGCCAGTTGGGCTCCGGAATGGATGGGTTCGTCGCACAATCGTATCATGCCGACAAAGATAGTGCAAACCGAGAGAAATTCCAAATTTATTTGGAAATTTCCGAGGTGCCGCCTGTCTTATGAAAAGATAGTGCAAGTTGAGGTCTCTGCGAGGCACCGTAAATGGCCACGAATATTCATAAATAGGCACGAATAGGCACGAATATTCATGGCTTAATTGATGCACATTCATGGTCATTCATGGTACGCCGTAGGCAATAAACCTTCTCTGCGAGGCACCATCAATTCGAGTAATTCAAGGAAAAAAGCACTGAAATGCAAAAAGTTTTGGTAAAATTGCGATTTGTTGAAAATAAATACTAACTTTGCACCCGATTGTAGACATGAGTGCAACATGGCAAGACGATCGACAACAGATTTGGCGACAACGCAAAACCACTACGGCCTTCGACAGGCTCACCTCTCGAAACAACATACTACTTTACAACAAATCATTAACAATCAAATAACTATCTAACAACAATGAAAAAATCTCTACGCTATTTTTTCGCGTCATTGCTCTGCGCAATGACTGTGGGTGCTAATGCACAAACCACCATCTTCTCGTGGAAGTATGATGCCTCGACAACTGCTTTCGATGCGACCATCAACGGCACCGGTGGCTCCGTCAAACTCAAGACCAACGACACCTCCAAAGAATGGAAAAATGAGAGTGCTAAATACAATGAGGCCGTTACCGACGAGGACCTGAAAGGCCCTGCCAAAGGCCTGAAATTCGGTGCCAATGCACTTTATCTTGAGGTGACTTTGGACCAAGCACTTGCAACAGGCGACATCATCTATGTCTGCGGCTATAATTCTATCGCCTTCTCCACCGAAGAATTTGGGAATAATGCCTCTAATGGCAATATCTCCACAGGTGTGACAACTGGCAATGATAAGACTGACTACAATGTAGGCCAGGTCGTGGTTCCCGCTGATGCAGATGGTGCTACCACCCTCTATGTTATGCGCACTAATAGTTCCAGCACATGTCTCGCCGCCATCAAGATCGTCCGTCCGGCGAGTGCCGACAAGGAGAATGTCACCATCACCTTCCCCGAGGATTCGTATGAGGTGGACATCAACGATGTCGAGACGTTCGAGGCTCCCACCGCTACCGTAGACCCCTCCACCATCTCAGTGGTATACAGCAGCAGCAATGAGAGCGTGGCTACCGTCGATCCCGAAACGGGTGCCGTTGATATCCTCGGCGAACTGGGCACCACCACCATCACCGCTTCCTTTGCAGGTGACGATACCTACAATTCCGCCTCTGCCAGTTATACCCTGAGCGTTGTGCCCGGTGCCATGTTGATCGACTATCCCAACACCAAGGACGGCATCACCGCCAGTGGTACGACAGCAGAAGGTTCCGTGAAAATCCATACGAATACAGACATTGTGACTGGTTATCAGTTGAAAAACGGTTATACTACCAATGGTGTGTTGAATGAAAATTACATCAAACTTTCGGTTGAAGGTGGTTTCAAGAAGGGTGATGTACTGAACATCATCGGCGTGTACAACAATTCGGATGAAAAGAATGCCAACATAACCTTGTTCACTACGGAGGATGAAGAGTCATACACCATTATCTACGATAAGTTTAATGATTTCATCAACGGCAAGTTGGTGGCTGACGACCCGGTAATGCAGAGTTACACCTTGGAGGCTGACTACAATGATCTTTACATCGGACGTAAGGGCAATACAACAACCGTCCTGACGCTCATCCAGGTGGTACGTCCCAAACCCACATCCGTCGCCGTGACCATCTCCGAGTCGACCTACGCCACGTTCTACTATGCCGAGAAGGAGGTTCAGATTCCCGATGGCATCACCGCCTATACCGTGGGTATCAACAGTGAGGCGTTCCTCAACGAGTTGGAAGGTGTTTATATCCCCGCCGGTGTTCCCGTGGTGCTCAAAGGTGCTGCCGGCGACTATGAGTTCACCGTGACCAGCACTGACGCTACCTTCGAGGGCACCAACAACCTGACCGGTTCCGAGGAGGGCGGCACGTTCGGCAACGACGGTGCGAAGTACTATGTGCTCTGCTGGAAGAACTCCAATAAGAACATCGACGAGGTGGGCTTCTACTACCTCTCCGGCTCTAAGGGCAAGTACGCCACCGTGAAAGCCCACCAGGCTTACCTGCGCGTGGAGGCTTCGCAGGCCAACGAGGCGGGCTATGCCTTCAACGGTGAGACCACAGGCATCAGCACCGTGGAGACCGCCGCAGACAGCAGCGACGCCCCGATGTACAACCTCGCCGGACAGCGCGTGAACGGCTCCTACCGTGGTGTCGTGATCCAGGACGGCAAAAAGGTAAGAAAGTAAAGCCTCCCCCTTTCCCCCTCCCAAGGAGGGGGGAACCTGCGGGCTAAAGAGTGGGGGGACCTCAACCACTATTATATTAACGATCTAAAAATATTCATTATGAAAGCAACATATATCAAACCGGAAAGCAAGTACCTGACACTCAACGGACAGGTCGTGATGTTCGGCGGCATGGGCGATGAGGAAGGCTTCAGCGGTGCCATGACCAACGAGGCTTCCTTCGAAGAGGAAGAGACCCAGGAAGAAGCCCTTCCCAAAGCCGCCTCCGTCTGGGAGTGACAGCGTGGCATCGGTTGTGGGGCGGTGCCGCCGTGCCCGCCCGCACCATCACGATGTCCTGTATATAATTAAGGTAAAAAGGAAATCCTTCAGATAGGTTAGGTCCCTGTGGCTTTTTTCGCCACGGGGACTTTTCTTTCTGAATGCTGCACAGGCAAGAAACGTTGAACATTGAACGTTTCCGGGCGGGCACGGTGGCACCGCCCCTACAAAGTTGGTGTTCGTTATTGAAAGGATTTCCGGGTAATTATTCCAAT
>CALAVF010000112.1 GCA_937892315.1 uncultured Prevotellaceae bacterium
GCGGCTAAGGCAGAAATCGCTCTCCGCCGCGTGCTGAAGGATGAGGGTGCAACAGCCTTCACCACCAACTTCGACGACCTTGGCGATGCAGACATCAACGATCCAAACTTCGTTGGTTTCGACCAGATTCCAGGTCTCGCATCACAGCGTCTGATGGCTGAAGGATATGGTTTCGGTGCTGAAGGTGACTGGAAGACTGCTTGCCTCTATCGCACACTTTGGGTTATCCAGCAGGGTATGCCAATCGGTTGCTCCTTCCTCGAGGACTACACCCTCAACTTCGCTGGCGACCGTTCTTCTTGCCTCCAGAGCCACATGCTCGAAGTTTGTCCGCTCATCGCTGTTGACAAGCCAAAACTCGAAGTTCACTTCCTCGGCATCGGTATCCGCAAGCAGCAGACTGCTCGCCTCGTCTTCACTTCTAAGGTGGGTCGTGGTATCAAGGCTACTGTTGTTGACCTTGGCAACCGCTTCCGCCTCATCTCTCAGGAGGTTGAGTGTATCGAACCCAAGCCCATGCCAAACCTTCCTGTTGCATCGGCTCTCTGGGTTCCACAGCCAACATTCGAAATTGGTGCAGGTGCATGGATTCTCGCCGGTGGTACACACCACAGTGCTTTCTCTTACGACATCACAGAGGAATACTGGGAGGACTTCGCTGAAATGCTCGGCATCGAATATGTGAAGATTAACAAGAACACTACTATCAGCGAGTTCAAGCACGACCTCCAGATGAACGAGGTTTATTACATGCTGAACAAAGCACTGAAGTAATTAACAATTCACAATTTATAATTTGTAATTGCCATGCGGCTTGTTCTGCAACAGGACATCTGCATCAATCCAATTATGAATTATAAATTGTGAATTATGAATTAAAAAGATTATGACAGCAAAACAAACAATAGAATCAGGTAAAGCGATTCTCGGTATCGAGTTTGGCTCTACCCGCATCAAGGCTGTCCTGATTGACCAGGAAAACAAGCCTATTGCACAGGGAAGCCACACCTGGGAAAACCAGTTGGTGGATGGTCTTTGGACTTATAGTACAGAAGCCATCTGGTACGGACTTCAGGACTGCTACGCTCAACTTCGCAAGAACGTGCTGGAGCAGTACGAGGTTGAAATTGAAGCACTTGCTGCTATCGGCATCAGTGCCATGATGCACGGTTATATGCCATTCAAGGGCAACGACATCCTCGTTCCTTTCCGCACATGGCGTAACACCAACACGGGCAAGGCTGCTGCCGAATTGTCTGAACTGTTCAACTACAACATCCCACTTCGTTGGAGCATTTCACACCTCTATGAAGCCATCCTCGACAACGAGGAACACGTGAAGGACATTGAGTTCCTCACCACCCTTGCAGGTTACATCCACTGGCAGATTACAGGCCAGAAGGTTCTCGGCGTTGGCGATGCTTCAGGTATGATTCCTGTTGACCCCAAGACCAAGACTTACGATGCCACGATGGTGGAGAAGTTTGACAAACTCATCGCTCCTAAGGGATTTGAATGGAAACTGCTCGACATCCTTCCAAAGTCACTCAATGCAGGCGAGAACGCAGGCTTCCTCACTCCTGAGGGTGCCAACCGTCTCGACGTGTCTGGCCACTTGAAGGCAGGCATCCCAGTATGTCCTCCAGAGGGTGACGCAGGCACAGGCATGGTGGCAACCAATGCTGTGAAGCAGCGTACAGGTAATGTCTCCGCTGGTACTTCTTCATTCTCCATGATTGTACTGGAGAAGGAACTTTCCAAACCCTACGAGATGATTGACATGGTGACCACACCTGACGGTAGCCTCGTCGCTATGGTACATTGCAACAACTGTACATCCGACATCAACGCATGGGTGAAGATTTTCAAGGAGTTCGAGGAACTCATTGGCGTGCCCGTTGATATGGGACAACTCTACACCAACTTGTTCAACGTTGCTCTGAAGGGCGACCCAGATTGTGGCGGCATCCTGTCTTACAACTACGTTTCTGGTGAGCCCGTGACGGGTCTTGCAGACGGTCGTCCACTCTTCGTTCGTTCAGCCAACGACAAGTTCAGCCTTGCCAACTTCATGCGTGCTCACCTCTATGGTGCCATTGGCGTGTTGAAGATTGGTAACGACGTGCTCTTCAACGAGGAGAACGTGAAGGTTGACCGCATCATGGGACATGGTGGCTACTTCACCACCCCACAGGTGGGTCAGAAGATGCTTGCTGCTGCACTCAACTCACCTATCTCTGTGATGGAGACGGCTGGCGAAGGTGGTGCATGGGGTATCGCGCTTCTTGCTGCATACGCAGTAAACAACGACAAGAAACTCTCTCTGGCTGACTATCTCGACCAAGTTGTCTTCGCTGGCAACGCAGGCGTAGAAATCAAACCAACTCCAGAGGATGTGGCAGGCTTCAACGCATACATTGAGAACTACAAGGCAGGCCTCGCCATTGAGCAAGCCGCTGTAGACAACAAGAAAAACTGAAAATTTTAATTTAATTATGGCAAATCCAATTAGTGTATTGAATCATGCAGCAGACAATATCCGCATTCTTGCTGCTGCGGCTGTTGAGAAAGCAAAGTCTGGTCACCCTGGTGGTGCGATGGGCGGTGCCGATTTCATCAATGTTTTGTATTCTGAGTATCTCAAATATGACCCAAAGAATCCTGAGTGGGTGGGTCGTGACCGCTTCTTCCTCGACCCTGGTCACATGGCTCCCATGCTCTACTCTCAGTTGAC
>CALAVF010000113.1 GCA_937892315.1 uncultured Prevotellaceae bacterium
CTGGCTATAGTGCCAACACCGCTCTCTGCCACAAGTTTCACGCTCACGGCAGCGGTAGGGTTGATATTCTTCAGGTCGAAGATGAGTTGAGCAAGATCCTCTATACTGTATATGTCATGGTGAGGTGGGGGAGAGATGAGACTGATGCCAGGTATGGCGTTACGAGTCTTGGCAATGATCTTGTTTACCTTGAATCCAGGTAGTTGACCACCCTCACCAGGCTTGGCACCTTGGGCAACCTTTATCTGTATCTCCTCGGCATTTACCAAGTACTCGGCTGTAACTCCGAAACGACCACTCGCAATCTGCTTCGTCTTGCTGCTCAGGCTTACACCATCAACATCTGAGTGGTAACGGGCATTGTCTTCACCACCCTCGCCAGTATTGCTCCTCGTACCCAACTTGTTCATTGCAAGAGCCAATGCTTCGTGGGCTTCGATGCTCAATGCACCAAAACTCATGGCGCCGGTTACGAAATGCTTGACGATGGATTCAACTGGCTCTACATCATCAAGTGGGGTGGGATTGGCTGACTTCTTGAATGTGAAGAAGTCGCGTATGAATATGGGCTTGGCCTTTTCGTCAACCAGGTTCTCCCACTCCTTGAACTTCTTGAATGAGCCAAGTCGTGTGGCAATCTGCAAAGTGGCAATGGTCTCCGGGTTCCAAGCATGGACTATCCCGTCCTTGCGCCATGAGAATTGACCGTTGTTGGGCAAGAATTCGTTGATTTCTGAAGGCTTGAATGCCTCGTCGTGCAAACGGATGGCATCGCGTGCTATGTCTTTGAGACCGATGCCTCCAATCGTGCTGACTTCTGTGCCGAAATAACGACGGAGCAAGTCTTCGCTCAAGCCGATACTCTCGAATATCTTGGCACCGCGATAACTGCGGATGGTGGAGATGCCCATCTTCGACATTATCTTCTTTAGCCCTTTATCGACAGCATTGATATAATGTGATTCGGCAGTGGGGTAATCTTCCTGGATCTTGTGTTGCTTTACCAAGTGGTCGAGGACGGCAAAGGTCATGTAAGGACAGATGGCACTCGCGCCATAACCCAGCAACAATGCGGCGTGCATCACCTCACGGATTTCTCCGCTTTCAACTATCAGTGCGGTCTGAACTCGCTTCTGAACGCTGATGAGGTAATGATGGACGGCGCTTACAGCAAACAGGCTTGGTATGGCAGCGTGATTCTCGTCGATGTCTCTGTCGGAAAGGATTATGTAGTTCACGCCTTCGTCAACAGATGACTCGGCTTCATGACAGAGGTCTTCAATCGATTGCCGTAGGCCACTGGCTCCTTTCTTGATGTCGAAGAGCATTGCAAGTTTCTTCGTATTGAAACCTTTGTAGCGTATATTGCAGAGAATATCCAACTGGGTGTTGGTCAATACTGGCTGGGGAAGACGAACCATCTTGCAATTGCTCGCATCTGGGGTCAAAATGTTGGTACCAACTGCCCCGATGTACTCTGTCAGGCTCATCACCAGCTCCTCCCTGATTGGGTCAATGGCAGGATTGGTAACCTGTGCGAACTGCTGACGGAAGTAGTTGAAGAAAATCTGAGGACGGTCGCTGATGACTGCAAGAGGTGTGTCGTTTCCCATCGCTGCCACTGGCTCCTGTCCGGCTGTCGCCATCGGCACAACGGTCTTGTCGATGTCCTCCTGGCCGAAACCAAAGTTGATGAGTTTGCGTTCGTAGTTGTCAACAGAATTCTCTACATGACGACCGCTCTTCAACTTTTCCAACTGGATGCGGTTTGTACTGAGCCACTCTCGGTAAGGATAGGCCTTTGCCAATTTCTCCTTGATTTCGCCGTCGTAGTATATCTTGCCTTCCTGGGTGTCGATTAGCAATATCTTCCCTGGCTCCAGACGACCTTTGCTCACTACGTCGCCAGGCTCGAAGTCCATCACCCCTACCTCTGAAGCAACTACCATCATGCCGCTCTTGGTGATGGTGTATCGGCTGGGACGCAAACCATTGCGGTCGAGCATTCCACCGGCATAGCGACCATCGCTGAACAGCAGTGCTGCTGGGCCATCCCAAGGCTCCATCAGGATGGAATGGTATTCATAGAAGGCTTTCAACTCTTCGCTTATCGGGTTCTTGTCGTTGAAACTCTCGGGAACAAGAATCGACATTGCATGAGGAAGGCTCAGCCCACTCATCATCAGAAACTCAAACACGTTGTCAAGGCTGGCGGAGTCGCTCATGCCCTCCTGCAAGATGGGGCGGATTTCCTTGATGTCTCCCAAGGCTTTACTGTTCAACACGCTTTCACGGGCTTGCATCCACCCACGATTGCCCCTAATCGTGTTTATCTCTCCATTGTGGGCCAACAATCGGAATGGCTGTGCCAATTTCCACTTGGGAAAGGTGTTTGTGCTGAAACGTGAATGTACCAATGCCAGGCCGCTCGTGAAGTAGGGACTTGACAGGTCGGAGAAATAACGGCGAAGTTGGCCGCTTGTCAGCATTCCTTTGTAGATGATGTTTTTGTTCGACAACGAGCAGATGTAGAAATCCTCATTGTCGATGCGGTTCTCGATTCGCTTTCTGACCTTGTATAATATTCGCTCGAATACATCAACCTGCTCTTCAGAAACACCCGTGATGAAGATTTGCTTGATGTCTGGCTCTACTTCGCGGGCACCGATACCCAGTACTTCAGGGCAAGTGGGAACACTCCTCATGTGCATCAGCGAAAGGCCTTCACGCTCTATCTCCTCAATCATGACACACAAGATCTTCTCCTGAATTTTGGCTTCCTTGGGAAGGAATACCAGGCCGGTGCCATACTTTCCCTTCTCGGGCACAGGGATGCCTTGCAAAAGTATGAACTCGTGTGGAATCTGTATCATGATTCCAGCACCGTCACCGGTCTTGTCGCGGGTCTCTGC
>CALAVF010000114.1 GCA_937892315.1 uncultured Prevotellaceae bacterium
CCCGGCATCCAAGCCACATCGAACAAAAGGTTGGTCTTGATAGACAGCCATTCCCGTCGGGGAACCGTGTCAAGGTCTAAGTCAGTGGATTGCATTGCCTGCTGCGCATTTGCATCCTGAGGAGAGAATGCAAAAATGGAGGTGATTGCAATGAGCCACTTTTTAATCATAGACTGTATATTTCTTTTTGTAAATTCAGCAGATTCTGGGGTATTTTGTTCTGTGGTATTTTGCAAAGATACATATTATATGTGTAAATTTAAGTAAACAGAAGAAAATTTTAGGTAAATAGATGAAATTTTTAAGTAAACAGATGAAATTTTGGCTCTAATTAACAAAAAAGACAGTAAAGGAACTTTTCTGTTCCTTTCCTAACGTGCCATCCTGTAGATCGCCTCGATGTCCTCAGGTTTCAGCACCTTGAACTTGCCTTGCGTGATGGTGTAGCCGCGGCTGCACTTGCGGGTCATCTCCTTGATTTCCTCGTCTGTCACCTCCCTGCCTATCAGTTCGTGGATGTTGACAGGCATACCGATGGCATGGTAGAAACGCTCCATCGCCTCGATGCCTTTCAGGGCAGTGCCCTCGGGGTCGGTGAAGTCGTTCGGCACGCCCATCACATTGACCGCAAAGCGAACGAAACGGCTCACGTTCTCGCCCATCACGTAGCGTGCCCAACTGGGCCAGATGGCTGCCAGTCCTGCTCCGTGCGTCACGTCGAAGAGTCCGCTCAGTTCGTGCTCAATCTGGTGCGTCGCCCAGTCGCCGTTCGTGCGGTTGCCCGTGATGTCATTGTGTGCGAGCGAACCTGCCCACATGATTTGTGCCCGATTGCGGTAGTCCTCGGGATTCTTCAGCACAGCAAAGACACACTCCTTCACCGTCCGCATCAGGGTCTCGGCAATCTCGTCCGTCAGCGTCATGTCGCAGTCGGGATTGAAGTAGCGTTCCATCGTGTGCATCATGATGTCGGTCACACCTGCCGCCGTCTGATAGGGAGGCAGGGTGAAGGTGCGGCGAGGGTTCATGATGGCAAACTTCGGACGTGAGATGTTGTTGGAATAGCCCAACTTCACCATGCCGTCCTCGTTGGTGATGACACTCGCCTCGCTCATCTCGCTGCCAGCGGCAGGGATGGTCAGCACGCTTGCCACCGGCAGACAGGTCTCTGCCTGAGCCTTGCCCAGATAGAAGTCCCACACGTTGCCCTCGTAGGGCACACCGTAGGCAATCGCCTTCGACGAGTCAATCACACTGCCGCCGCCGATGGCGAGGATGAAGTCCACCCCTTCGCGACGGCACAGACCGATGCCTTCCTGCACCTTGGACAGCCTCGGATTGGGCACCACGCCGCCCAGCCTGACCGACTCGACGCCGCCCTCGCGGAGCAAGCCGCAAATCTTGTCGAGCAAGCCCGAACGCACGGCACTCTGACCGCCGAAATGTACCAACACTTTTGTGCCGCCATAGCGTTTCACCAGGGCTGCCACCTGCTCTTCGGACTTCTCGCCGAACACGACTTCCGTCGGAGCATAGAAATTAAAATCTTTCATGGTTGTATGGTTTTGGTTACTACGTTGCATTCCTCGCCGCCTCTTTCCCGCTTTTCTCACCCTCGTTTTCGCCCTTGCAGGAGAGCCCCCCTTCGCCGTTACCTCGATGCGTATCAATTCGTGTACCCGATTTGTAATCATACAATACCCGTGCATGAATTGATACGAGACGAGGTAACGACGAAGGGGTCATGCCAAAAATGACCACTTATGTGTGCAAAGATAACAAAAACTGAAGGCTGGGCAAACGAAACACCGGAATTATTTGTGTTTCTCATGTGATTTTTTGATGAAAATGGCAATAAATCCTCATTCTTCATTCCTAATTCCTCTTTCCTCTTTCCTAATTCCCAATTTTTTCCCTACCTTTGTACCCTATGAAGTCGAGTTTCTCATCGCATGGCTCTGGCAAGACAACGCAAGGATTGTCGGTGGAGGCGTTGGCTAACGCCACCCCAACACGGGGGTCGTTTCGCCTGTGGAATTCAGGCGAGGGGCTTCGCGTCAACTCTCCCTCGGGGGGAGTCGGGGGGCTTCACCCTGTGATGCTGGCAGGAACGGGCAGCGACGTGGGCAAGAGTGTGCTGGCTGCGGCTTTCTGCCGAATCTTCCGTCAGGATGGTTACCAACCTGCCCCTTTCAAGGCTCAAAATATGGCACTCAACTCTTATGCTACGTCTGAGGGGCTGGAAATCGGCAGGGCACAGGCGGTGCAGGCTGAGGCGGCGGGCATCCCTTGCCACACGGACATGAACCCCCTGCTGCTGAAACCTCAGGGCGACCACACCTGTCAGGTGGTGCTGAAGGGTCGTCCCGTCGGCCATCGGGATGCCTACGACTATTTCCGCAAGGGGGGACGGGAGGAACTGCGGCGTGAGGTGTGTGCGGCGTTCGACCGCCTGTCTCGGAGGTTCAACCCCATCGTGATGGAGGGGGCGGGCAGCATCGCTGAACTGAACCTGCGTGACCACGACTTGGTGAACCTGCCGATGGCGCGTCATGCCGATGCCGATGTGTTTCTGGTGGGCGACATCAACCGTGGCGGCGTGTTTGCCTCGGTCTATGGCTGCATCGCCTTGCAGACTCCCGAGGACAGAAAACGAATCAAGGGTGTCATCATCAACAAGTTCAGAGGTGACCTGCGGCTGTTTGACGATGGTCGGAGGATGCTGGAGGACTTGTGCCAAGTGCCGGTGCTGGGGGTGGTGCCTTATTTCCGTCATATCTATGTGGAGGAGGAAGACAGCGTGGATTTGGCTCAAAAGTCTATGCAGGCAGAGCGGGGGAGGGTGAACGTGGCGGTGGTTCTTTTGCGGCATCTGTCAAACTTTACCGACTTCAATGTGCTGGAGCGTGACCCACGGGTACACCTGTTCTACACCCACCACACCGAGGACTTGCTGAAGAGCGACATCATCATCCTGCCTGGCTCCAAATCGACCCTCAGCGACCTTTATGAACTGCGTCGCAACGGGGTGGCACAGGCGATTGTCCGTGCCCACCGAAGGGGAACGAGTGTGATGGGCATCTGCGGAGGCTATCAGATGATGGGTGTGGAAGTGTGCGACCCGCATCATCTGGAGGGTGACATCGAGCGGCTGCCGGGGCTGGGGCTGCTGCCTGTCAGCACGACCATGACGGACGAGAAGACTACTCGCCAGGTCACTTTCAACGGAGGAATGCACGGCTACGAGATTCATTGCGGCGAAACCCACCCCTTCGGCACGGCGGAAGAAAGTCCGCTTGCCACTTTCGATGACGGACACACTGACGGCTACGTGGTGGACGACAAGTGCATGGGCACCTACATTCATGGCATCCTCGACAACCCTGCGTTCATCGACCGACTGCTTCAGCCTTTCGCCGACAAGATGGAGGGAGCGGGCACGGCGTTCGACTACCATGCCTTCAAAGAGCAGCAATATGACCTTCTTGCCGACCACGTGCGGCAGCACATCGACATGGAGCGAGTCTATCAAATACTGAAAGGAGAATCATGAGAAAAATCATACTCATCACAGGCGGTCAGCGTTCGGGCAAGAGCCGCCATGCGGAGGAACTGGCATTGTCGCTGAGTGCCAACCCCGTGTATGTGGCAACCGCCCACGTGTGGGACGAGGAGTTTCGTGGGCGAGTGAAGATGCACCAGCAGCGGAGAGGCAACGAGTGGACGAACATCGAGGAGGAACGCTACCTGAGCCATCACGACCTCACGGGGCGAGTGGCTGTCATCGACTGCATCACGTTGTGGTGTACCAACTTCTTTTTTGAGTTGCAAGACGTCGGTGCATCGCTCGATGCCTTGAAGAAGGAGTTTGACCTGTTTACAGCACAAGACGCCACGTTCATTTTCGTGACCAACGAGATTGGCTCGGGCGGCGTAAGCGACAACGCCGTTCAGCGAAAGTTCACCGACCTGCAAGGCTGGATGAACCAATATGTTGCCCAACACGCTGACGAAGTCATCCTCATGGTCAGTGGAATACCCGTCAAAATCAAATGAAAACGTTCAATATACAACAACCAGACGAGACCCTGCGTCTCGCCATCCAAGACAAGATAGACAACCTGAACAAGCCCAAAGGTTCGCTTGGCCGACTGGAGGGGCTTGCCATGCAGGTGTGCCTCATTCAGCAGTCGCTCACCCCTTCGCTCGCCCGCCCTTGCCACCTGCTGCTGGGTGGCGACCACGGCATCGAACGAGAGGGTGTCAGCGTGAGTCCCCGCGAGGTGACATGGCAGCAGATGGTGAACTTCACCCGTGGCGGCGGCGGTGTGAACATGTTCTGCCGCCAGCATGGTTTTGACCTGCGGATTGTGGATGTGGGTGTTGACCACGACCTGTCGGGTGTGGACGGCATCATCGACCGCAAGATTGCCCGTGGCACCAAGAATTTTCTGTACGAAGCAGCCATGTCGGAGGCTGAAATGGAGCAAGCCTTCCGCATCGGCATCAACCTGGTGGATGACTGCATCGGCGAGGGCTGTCGGGTGCTTTGCGTCGGCGAGATGGGCATTGCCAATACCTCGCCATCCAGCGTGTGGATGAGCCTCTTCGGGAGGATTCCGCTCGCCGAATGCATCGGGGCTGGGGCTGGGCTTGACTCGCCTGGCATCAGACATAAATGCGAGGTGCTGACTCAGGCGGTGGAGCGGTTTCTGAAGACCTCTCCACACTACACGGCACAGGACGTCATCCGCTATTTTGGGGGATTCGAAATGGTCGTTGCCATAGGTGCCATGCTGCGAGCAGCAGAGCGGCATCTCGTCGTCCTTGTGGACGGCTTCATCATGACTGCCTGTGCATTGGCGGCTTGCCAAATTGCTCCTGCCGCACAACCTTACATGGTTTTCACCCATTGCGGCGACGAGAGCGGACACCGCAAGATGCTCGACCTCTTGCACGCTCAACCTTTGCTGCACCTTGGGCTGCGACTGGGCGAGGGGACGGGGGCTCTTTGTGCCTTCCCTATCGTGGACTCTGCTGTCCGCATGATGAACGAGATGAACAACTTTAACAACGCTAAAATCACTAAATATTTCTGAACAAAATGAAACACGGATTAGTGCTGGAAGGCGGCGGCATGAGGTCGCTCTTCTCCGAAGGAGTCATCGACGTGATGCAGGAACACGGCATCAGCATGGATGGCATGGTTGGCGTATCGGCTGGTGCCTTGTTTGGCTGCAACTTCAAGTCGCACCAGCCAGGCCGAGGACTGCGATACAACATCCGCTTCAAGGATGACCCTCGCTATATGGGCATGAAATCGTTCCTCACCACCGGCAACTATGTGAACGCCCTGTTTGCCTACCACACCATGCCGCTGGAACTTGACCTGTTCGACATCGCCGCCTTCGAGGCTGACCCGATGGAGTTCCACCTTGTCGCCACCGACATCAGCACGGGCAAACCCGTCTATCGCCGCATCGAGCACGTGGATGACCAAGCCCTCGAGTGGTTCCGTGCCACCGGCTCCATGCCTGTGGTCTCCCGACCCGTCCGCATTGACGGCATGAGTCTGCTCGACGGGGGCATGACCGACTGCATCCCCCTGCAATATTTCCAGAGCGTTGGCTTCGAGCGAAATATCGTTGTTCTGACTCGTCCGAAAGGCTATCAGAAGCAACCGACCAGCATCATGCCACTCTTCCGGCTTTTCCATCCCCAGCACCCTAAAGTGGCAGCGTGCATGGCTCGGCGACACGAGATGTACAATGCTCAGTTGCAATACATCGAGGCGGAGGCACAGAAAGGCAACACCCTGCTCATCTATCCCGACCTGCCCTTGGCGATTGGCAGGACGGAACAGGATGCGGACAAGATGCAAGCCATCTACGAAGCCGGCAAACAGAAAGCCCTTGCCATGCTTCAAGACATTCGGACGTTTCTTGCTGACTGACCCCCAACAAAGCGAAAAGAGGTTTACGCCCTGTAAACCTCGCTGATGTGATGGAGATTCTGCCGCTGCATCACATATTTCTGAAACTCGTCGAGCACACATTGCGTGGCGATGTCCACGTTCTTTACCCTGCCGAAGTCTTCACGCAGACAGAGCGAATGCACATCGTCGGCACATCCCCATGCCACCCAGATTTCCACTTCGTGACCTTCCCACTCCTCGGCATAGCCCGTCGAGGCAAGGGCGTAGTCCGTGTGGAACAGTTCACACGCCCCCTTCACCATCTGCTCTGCCACTTCACGCGACACCACGCCACACTTCCGAATCATCTCCGCCGGCACACCCAGCATACGCTCCTTCACCTCGTCCTGATAAGCCACCAGTCCTCCCTGAAAGTAGTTGCTCGCACCGCTCCTTGCCGTGATGGCAGCGGCAATTCTGCCGCCCGTACACGATTCCGCTGTTGATACTGTCATCTTTTCTTTCGTTCTTTTTCGTTGCTGTCTATAGAGAAAAACCACACCCCTCACTCGCCACGTCGGTCGATGAACTTGTAATTGCGATACTGACTGCGAGGGAAGGTGAAGACTTCGTCCTTGAGATTGCCTGATTTGAGGTCTGAAATGAGCACATTCGCCCAGATGAAGGCGACCTTGATGCGGACAGAGACAGGGTCACGGGTTGTCTTGTCGAGCAAGGCACGAATCTCCTTCATCGCCTTCACCCCTTTCTTGCCACGCAAAGTGATGAGGATTCCCTCGTCCACATTTTCTATCTGATAGGTGTAGTTTTCCGGCTCAAACTTGAAGTCGTCGCCAAAACGGCTCTGCTTGCTGGAGTTGGCATCGAACATCTCCACCGTCTTTTTCTTGTCCTTCACCACGTAGGCAACCACCCCGTTGTTCCAACTCTTGCTGCTGGCAGAGAGGTACTTGCTTTTCTTGCCCTTATACCAGATGGTACCCTCGGTTTTGTAGATGCTGGCGACATCCACCTTGTAGTGCAGACTTGCCCCCTGATTGCCGAAAACCTTCTGATACACTTCATCAAAGATGCGTCGAGCCTGTTTTGCGTTAGGTGTTTCCTGTGCCTGCACAGCGAGGCTCAGCAGCATCGCCCACAAGCCTATCCAAAAAATCTTTTTTCTCATTTTCTTCATTTTGGTTGCAAAGGTACTCAAAATCCCCGAAACATCAGCCGATGTTTCGGGGATTTTTTATTGAAATAGGCCAATTGCTATCTGCTTATGCCCAGTTGTCACGCAACTGATAGTAGGCAGCCACCTCGGCGAAGAGGATGACAACCGCAGCAAAGTAGGCACCCACGCAGCAGCAAAGGAAGCCGACAAGGATGATGCCGATGAAGGCGAAGCCCAAGCCGATGAGGGCGAGAAGATTGCCTTTCGTCATGCCCCAACTTGCCTTGATTGCCTCGAACACGCCTGCCTCCGGGTTGTTGATGACATAGAGCGGAGCGAAGACCAGACGAGGCGCCACAAAGAAGAATGGCACAACGCAACAGAACAATGCGATACTGTCGATGATGTCCACAAGGATTTGTACGACGAAATACTTCACGTACACTCCCACAGGAAGTTTGAAGGCGTTGAAAGAAACGCTGTCCATCGTGCCGCCCACGAGACCGAGGGCGAGGTTGTAAAGACCCACGTAGAGCAGGATGTCAATCACCGCACCGAGGAGGACTCCGAAGGTGGAAGCACCACTTGTGTAGAGATTGGAGAACTGCTGAAGAGCCTCCATGTCACCCTGAGCCATACGCTCGCTCATACGCTGTATTTCAGCAGCATCCATGCTGGGACCGAAAAGGCTCTGAATACCGTTCACCAACAAACTGATAATCAGAATAATTACTGCAATGACGAGACCATGCTTTTTCGCATATTCCCATCCCGTGCCGATGGCACCACTTACACTTAATGAATAATTTGCCATAATTTGTTGTTATTAAGTAATGAATGAATGTTTACAATTCATTGTAGTTGTACGAGAACGTGTCGCCCTGCGAGAGTTGACCCGTGGTGAAGCCTCGCTTGAACCACTTGATACGCTGCTGGCTGGTGCCGTGGTTGAACGACTCGGGCACGGCATAACCTTGTGCTTTCTTCTGCAGGTAGTCGTCGCCGATGACCTGGGCGGTGCTGATGGCTTCCTCCAGGTCGCCCTCTTCGAGCGAGCCGAACATGTGCTGCTCGTGATATGCCCAGATGCCGGCGTAGCAGTCGGCTTGCAACTCTATCTGCACACTCACCTTGTTGGCGTCGCTCTGCGAGAGCCTTGCCATCTTCTCGTGCGCCCTGCTGAGGTTGCCGAGCAGATACTGCACGTGGTGACCCACCTCGTGAGCAATCACGTAGGCGTAGGCAAAGTCGCCGTCAGCCCCGAGGGATTGCTTCATGGTAGTGAAGAACGAGAGGTCGATATAGACACACTGGTCTGCCGAGCAGTAGAAAGGACCTACGCTGGCGGTTGCGCCACCGCAGCCCGACTGCACGGAGCCGTTGAAGAAAACAAGTGTGGGAGCCTCGTAGGTCTTGCCGAGTTTCTTGAACTCTGCCGTCCACACGTCCTCGGTGGAGGCAAGCACCTGCTTGGCAAAGTGTTCCAGTTCCTGCTCTTGAGCGGTAGGCTCGTAGGGCTCGTTCTGCCCGTTGGCACCCATCGTCACGCTGGTCAGGTCGCCAGCCGAAGTGGCTGCCTGAAAGGCGGTGCCGAGGTCACCCGTGGTGAAGTAGGTGATCAGACCTATCACAATCATTGCACCGATGCCAAGTCCACCCTTGCCACCGAGTTTCAAACCGCCACCGCCACTTCGGCGGTCTTGCACGTTCGAACTTTCTCTTCTTCCGTCAAGTCTCATAATCTTGTCATTTTAAGGTTCGTAATTTGTGCAAAGTTAAGAATCTTTTTTCTTTTTTAACAAAAAGTATGTTATAAAATAGAAATTCCGTTGCTTAATATCGCCAAAGTCACTAACTTTGCCCCGAAAACAACACATATTTAGCATGTTTTAAAGATGAAAGCACTGAACACAACTAATGCACCTGCTGCCATCGGCCCCTACAGCCAGGCTATCGAGGCGAATGGCACCGTGTACGTGAGCGGACAACTCCCCATCAATCCTGCCACGGGCGAATTTGCCGAAGGCGGCATTCAGGCGGAGGCACGCCAGAGCCTGACAAACATTCAGAACATCCTTGCCACCGAGGGGCTGACCATGCAGAACGTGGTGAAAGTCACGGTGCTGCTGGCAGACATCGGCAACTTCGCCGCCGTGAACGAGGTCTATGCCGAGTTCTTCAAGGCACCCTACCCCGCCCGCTCTGCCTTTGCCGTGGCTGCACTGCCCAAGGGCGCGAACATCGAGATTGAGGCGATTGCCGTGAAATAGAATTTCCATTCCATTAAAACTGAAAAAATAGAACGAATATGAAAATGAGCAGAATCATGGCGGTGCTCATGTTGAGTGCCGTGGCCGTGGGTGCCAACGCACAGGCCGAAGCCAAGATGAAGGAACTGCAGGCACAGGGATTCGGTGCCCGCAACACGGCTGCACAGGCTGCCGCCAGCAACGAGGCTGTCGCCGAGGTGGCAGAGGGCGATACCGACCCGTCGTTCCCGGGCGGCGAAATGTTTCTTCAGGCATACTTGAAGAAGAAACTCATGCACTCTGGCGTGAGCGGCAAGGGCGATGTGGTCATCAGTTTCAAGGTGGACAAGAAGGGCAACATCTATGGTGCCGAAGTGACCCAGTCGGCTGGCAGCACACTGGACACCGCCGCCTTCAACATTGTCACAGGTATGCCACGTTGGAAGCCAGGACAGACCAACGGCGAACCTGCCGACAAGCCGGCACAGGTGACCGTCAGTTTTGGAAAAGAAGATTAAGTGCTAGTTGCTACCTCGATGCGTATCAATTCATGTCGAGGTCACAAATGAATACAATACCTCGACACGAATTAACTCGTGTCGAGGTATTATCGTTTGACGTTTCGGCAAAAACGGCATCAAGGCTTGGAGGTCAAGCCGACACAGGGGATTTCTACCGCACAACCCGCCAAACCTTCACTCGTGGCAGATAGGATTGCCGTGCCTTCCATGCCGGCAACGCCTTGCAGAACGACCAAGCACTTGCCATAGAAGGCTCGACGCTTGTCGTCTTGGAAACGCTCCAGCGAGATGGGGGAACCATTGTCAACTCCGGCAATGATGCACGGACCGAACGCATGGAACTGGATGAGGTTGGAGGCATTCGGGCACGGATTGCCATCTGCATCGCACACTTGCACCTCCACATACATCAAGTCACGCCCGTCGGCAAACATTCTTGCCCTGCTGGGCGACAGAGTCACGATGGCGGGTTTGCCCGCCGTCTTCGTCACGGTCTCGGTCACGACCGCACCGTTCTTGTAGGAGACAGCCTTGATTTCGCCCGGTGCGTACTTCACTCGCCACCACACATGCAGCGAGTCCAGTCCGTCGCCCTTGCTCTTCCTGCCTTGGCTTTCGCCGTTCACGAAGAGTTCCACCTCATCAGCGTTGTTGTAGTATGCCCAAAGGTCCACCATGCCGTTCTCGTCGAGAAGGCTCGGCGCGATGTCGTCGCCAGCGTAGGCCTCGTCGCCCCAGTTCCAGTGAGGGAAAATATGCAGCACGGTGTCGGTGGTCAGTTCCGACTTGTAGAGATATGCCACGTCCTTGGGGAAGCCGGCAAGGTCGAAGATGCCGAAGTAGGACGAGCGAGCAGGCCATCCGTAGGGGGTGGGCTCGCCGATGTAGTCAAAGCCCGTCCAGACGTATTGCCCCGTTATCCAAGGGTTTTTCTTCATCAGCAGCAGGGTCTCCTCGTGGGTGCTGCCCCACGGTGCGTGACAATTGTCGTAGGCGGAGCAGGAGAAGGTGGAGTCCTCGAACGGCTTGTCCCAACGCTCGGGCCAGAGGAACTCATGGTTGGACGGCATACGGTAGTAGCCACGGGTCATCAGCGCCGAATTGCTCTCGGTGATGATGAACGGCTTGCCAGGGAAGTTCTTGTGTACGTCGGGGATGTTCTGGTTGTGGTAGTTGTAGCCGATGATGTCGAGGGCACCCGACTTGAAGAGATGGTTGCCGGGGTTCGGTTCGTTGCATCCCGCCGTGATGGGACGGGTAGGGTCGAGATTCCGCACAAAGTCAGCCAACTTCTTGGTCAGGAGGGAATTGACACTCATCTCACCGTCTTCGCCAGCCAGCATCTCGGCAGAATGGCCGAAGTTGAGAATGAGGTTCGCCTCCTCCAGCGAAAGGGTGTCGGCATTGGCATCGCTCCACTGCTCCAGCACCTCGTTGCCGATGCTCCACATGAGGATGGAAGGATGGTTGCGGTCTCTCACCACGAAGTCGTGCAGGTCACGCTCGTGCCACTCGTTGAAGTAGCGGGCATAGTCGTTCGCCGTCTTCTTCTTTCGCCACATGTCGAAGGACTCGTCCATGACGATGAAGCCCATCTCGTCGCACAGGTCGAGCAGTTCGGGCGATGGCGGATTGTGGGAACAGCGGATGCCGTTGATGCCCATCCACTTCAGATAATACAATTGGCGAACCATTGCCGTCGTATTTGCCACTGCACCCATGCAACCAAAGTCGTGGTGGTTGCACACACCTTGAATCTGATAGGGCTTCCCGTTGAGTGTCAAGCCTTTGTCGGTGAAGGAGAACTGACGGAAGCCGATGGGAGTGATATAATCATCCCATGTAATCTCCATATTCTTGAACCTCCACCCAATGTCGGTCATGGTCAATTTCCATGCTTTTTTCATCTTCTCTTTCATGGTCTGCACAGGGTCAACACGAGTGAGAACCCGATAAAGAGAAGGACTTTCGGGACTCCACAAATCCACATTTTTCAGAGACAGTTCCTGCTTCACCGTAACCGTGTCACCTGCTTTCACCTCCACTTCCTCCGTCTTGAAGGCAAGGGCTTTCCAACTTTGCGATTTCAACAAATATTGCCTCACCGCCACTTTCTTGTCCACATCCCCGCTGTTGCGAATCGTTGTCCGTATCGTCACGAGGGCTTTCTTGGCGACGGCTTTGCCTTTCTTGGTAACAATGTCGCTGACTTCTGTCGTTACATACGTACCGTTGGGCTCCATGTGTATGAGAGGTTGCACGGTCAACCACACATTGCGATAGATACCACAGCCCGAATACCAACGGCTGTTGGGCTGGTCGCTGTTATCGACTCGCACAGCCACCACATTCTCCTTACCTATATTTATATAAGGGGTGATGTCGTAGCCAAAGGAGATGTAGCCGTAAGGACGGGTGCCAAGTTCGTGGCCGTTCACCCACACGGTGGCGTTCATGTATGCCCCGTCGAAGTCAAGACGGAAACGGCGGCTTGCGGCTTTCTCATCGATGGTAAACGTCTTCCTGTACCACCCCACTCCACCAGGCAAGGCTCCACCGCCTGTGCCCGATGGGTTGTCGATGGAAAAGTCACCTTCAATCGCCCAGTCATGCGGCAAGTTCAACTGCCTCCAACAGGAGTCGTTCACCTCTGCTGCACTATAGTCCGCCGACTTGTCAGCCAACATAAAACGCCAGTCGGCAGTGAACAACTGTCGCCCGGCGTCTTGAGCATGGACAGCCACACAGACTGCCCATGCCATCAGTATCAAAAGTTTCTTCATAAAATCTTACAGTTTCACTTCTACCTTCTTGCCGCTATATTTCACCTCCACACCTGCTGCCTCAGGGTCATAGCCCTGTGCCTTGTCGGCACTGACGGCAACCACGGTGAACGTGCGTTCCTTCAGCATACCAGGGAACTCGCCTGCACGGTCGCCGACGGTGAGGGTCTTGGTTGCCTCGTCGTAAGTGACAGGGATGCGGGCGAAGCGACCTGCCTCATATCCGTAGTTCGTACCCTCGTCTTCGTAGAGCGTGAACTTGCCATCGGCTCCCTCATAGACATAGAGACGGATGTTGTCAGCCTTCTTCTGCTGGGTGTACTCGATGGCGGGACCGTAAGGAATGATGCTGCCGGCACGCACATAGAGTGGGATGTGGTCGTAAGGGGCTGGCACGGTCTTTGCCTCGCCACCCTGCGATGCCACCTTGCCTGTGAAGAAGTCATACCACACGTTGTCCTTCGGGAAGTACACCTCACGCTGACGGGCACCATACTGATAGACAGGGTTCACCATGATGGCAGGACCAAACATGAACTGATAACCGATGTTCTGCACCGCCTTGTCCTTGCCGAAGTCCATGATGAGCGGACGCATGATGGTATAGTCGTTGAAATGAACGTCGGCAGCCAACGAATAAATGTATGGCATGAGGCGATAACGAAGTTCGAGACACGCCTTGATGACGTTGTAGGCAGGATGACCTTCGGGAGCAATGTTCCAAGGCTCACGGAACGGGAACTGACCGTGTGCACGGTAAATCGGTGCGAACATGCCCACCTGATGCCAACGGGCATTCAACTCACGCCAGTCACGCAGGTCGTTGCTCTCGATGCCCTTCTCGTCGTAGAGGCTCTGGGCGGCGGCATAACGCTTCTCCACCGAGAAGCCACCGATGTCCTGACTCCAATAGGGCACACCCGAGATGGAGAAGTTCAGACCTGCCGTAATCTGTGCCTTCAGGTCTTCCCAACGCGTGCCGATGTCGCCCGACCATGTGGCTGTCGAATAACGCTGCTCGGCAGCGAAACCGTTGCGGGTCAAGAGGAAGACACGGTTGTTATTCGGCGAGAAGTCGTTGCCGAAGCCCCACTGGTTCCACTTGGCTGTCTTCATCAGCGTCTGGCTGTCCTTGGGGTCGATGCCCTTCTGCTCGATGGCGGTCTCGTAGGCACGCTGACCGTCGTAGATTGCCTCGGCATTCACGATGCTGTAGGCATTGAAGAACTCGTCGGATGAACCGTACTTGGTAGGTCCGCAAAGGAGTTTGCGATACTCAAGATCGGTACAGTCACGCACGTTCGGTTCGGATGCGTCCATCCACCAGGCATCCATGCCGATGGTGCCCAACTTCTCGTAGAGTTGCCGCCAGAAAATCTTGCGGGCATCCTCGTCGTAAGCATCGTAGAAGGCGTACTTGTAGCCCAGCCAGTCGTAGAGCGAGTCCTTGATGCTCTGCTGGTAGATCATGCCCTTGTCGTTCAGTTCCTTGAAGTTGTCCACCGTCAAGTAGTACTTGGGCCAGCAGGAAATCATGATTTTGGCATGGTTCTGATGGATGGTGTCAATCATGCCGGCAGGGTCGGAGAAGCGTTCGGGGTCGCACTCGAAGGCTCCCCACGAGTCGAACACCCAGTAGTTCCAGTCCATCACGATGTTGTCGATGGGCAGATGACGCTCGCGGAATCCAGCCAACGCATCCAATATCTCGCTTTGTGTCTTATAGCGTTCACGGCTCTGCCAGTAACCCAAGAGCCAATCGGGCATGATTTGCGCCTTGCCTGTCAGGGTGCGGTAGCCGCTGATGACCTCGTCGGCATTGTCGCCAGCGATGAAGTAATAGTCAAGTTGCTTCGTCATCTCGCTCCAGAAGGAGAGTTTGCCTTGCTCTGCCTCGTCCACAGGAGCGTAGGCACGAAGTCCGCAGTAGGCTTCGCCACCGTCGGGAATCCACTCCAGACGGAAACTGTACTGCTTGCCTGCCTCGAGGTTCACCGAGAACTTGCGGGCATTGGGATTCCAGGCGGTTCGCCAGATGGTCTGCTCGTCGCTGCCTGTGCCTGCCACGTCTTCCGTATAGACATCCTTGCCGTCGATATACACTTTCTGATAGCCTGAATAGTAGTGGCAGAACTTGTATTCGCCGCTCTCGTAGGGCTCGATGGTGCCTTCATACACCACCTTGGCGTTGTCCATCTTGAAGGTCGGCAGGTTCTTCGCCGACTTCAGGTTCTCGAAGTAGATGGAGTCCTCACGACGCACGAGTGTCTCTTGGTCAGGAGAAGTGTAAGTGCCCGTCAAGGCTCCTTCCTTGCCGTCCTTGTCGGTCAACTTGAACACTTTCTGCAGTTGGCTGTAGTCGTTCGGGTTGCCGAAACGGCAGAGGGAGTAACTGTCAAAGAGGATGCCGTAGTTGTTGGACGACACGATGAAGGGGATGCTGACCTTGGTGTTGTACTGGAACAACTCTTCGTTCTTGCCCTTGTAGTTCCACTCGTCTGCCTGATGCTGACCGAGTCCGTAGAAGGCTTCGTCTTCGGGACTCTCAAACACCTGACGGATGCTCCAGCCCTTGTAGGTCTCTTCCTTGCCGTCGGCATGAGTCTGGGTACACTCGTAGGGGGTGAACTCCTTGCCACCGCCATCCTGTTCATGGATGATGAGGTTGCCCACGCTGTCCGTGAACCACACTTCGCCCGTCGATGCCAACACATGGGCACTCAACTGGCTGGTGCTCAGGGTCACAGTGTCGCCATGTTCCACCACGCTACACTCCACTTTCCATTCCTGGGGCACGACAATCAGGCTCTGAGGGTCGGCAAACTTCTTTTCTCGGGTGGCGGACACACGGATGATTTTCTCACTCACAGCCTCCAGACGCACCAACCGAGGGGTGCTTTCGTCTAACTCCGACTGGGCGATGTGTACGATGGCACCGTCTCTCTTCACTTCGGTGGTCTCCGAACCGCAACCTGCCAGCAGCAGCGAGGCAAGTGCAAGGCATACAAGATTCTTCTTCATAAAAGTTTTTTGATGGTTATTTAGTCAGTAATTTCTTCACGTATCTTCATGTGTGAGCACAAAGTTAGCACTTTCTTTTTGTTCTCACAAAATTTCATCGCCAAAAAGTTTCTCAACCTGCCCAATACGACAAGTCCCCGACGGCAAACGATGCCATCGGGGACTTTTTTATATAAAGATGTGTAGAGACTTATGCGTACATCGCAACGATTGCCTCGTAGAGTTCCTGCTTGCCAGAAGTCTGCTTTGGCTCGCCCACCTTCTTGCCGTACTCGTAAGCCTGTTCGAGGGTCAACTTGCCATCCTCGAAGTCCTTACCGATACCGCTGTCGAAGGAAGCATAGCGCTCAGCCTTCATCTTGCAGTATGGAGACTCTTCGAGCAACTTGGCAGCAGACTCAAGACCGCGTGCCATAGCGTCCATACCAGCGATGTGAGCGATGAAGATGTCCTCAAGGTCGGTAGAGTTACGACGAGTCTTAGCGTCGAAGTTGGTACCACCTGTTCCGAGACCGCCGCCACGGATGATTTCCATCCAAGCCTGAGTCAACTCATAGTTGTCGATTGGGAACTGGTCGGTGTCCCAGCCGTTCTGATAGTCACCACGGTTAGCGTCGATAGAGCCGAGCATACCTGCGTCAACAGCACAAGCCAACTCGTGCTCGAAGGTGTGACCTGCGAGTGTTGCGTGGTTCACCTCGATGTTCACCTTGAAGTCCTTGTCGAGACCATGTGCGCGGAGGAAACCGATGACTGTTTCAGTGTCCACGTCGTACTGGTGCTTAGATGGCTCCATTGGTTTTGGCTCGATGAGGAAAGTTCCCTTGAAGCCCTTGCTGCGAGCGTAGTCGCGTGCCATGCCGAGCATGGTTGCCATGTGCTCCTTCTCACGCTTCTGGTCGGTGTTCAAGAGGCTCATGTAACCCTCGCGACCGCCCCAGAATACGTAGTTCTCAGCACCCAGTTTGATGCCAGCGTCGATGGCGTTCTTAATCTGAACGATAGCACGGGCCACCACGTCGAAGTCTGGGTTGGTAGAAGCACCGTTCATGTAGCGAGCGTTGCCGAACACGTTGGCAGTTGACCACAAGAGTTTGATGCCTGTCTCTTCCATCTTCACCTTCAGATAGTCGGTGATTGCCTTGAGGTTTGCCTCATACTCTTCGACAGATGCACCCTCGCTGACGAGGTCAACATCGTGGAAGCAGAAATATGGGATGCCGAGTTTCTGCATGATTTCGAAACCTGCGTCAGCCTTCTGCTTAGCGATTTCAACAGCGTCGCCACCGTTGTTCCATGGGAACTTCTTGGTGCCGCCACCGAACTGGTCGCCACCCTCTGCACAGAGTGTGTGCCACCATGCCATAGCGAAACGGAGCCACTCCTTCATTGGCTTGCCCATGATGACCTTCTCAGCATCATAGTAGTGGAATGCCATTGGATTCTTGGAATCCTTACCTTCGAACTTGATTTTACCAATCTGTGGGAAATACTCTTTAGCCATAATCGTCAATTTTTTAGATTTAGATGTTGATTTATTGAGTTAATGATGTTTTTCGGTTTTCCGAGTCGGATGACTTTTCGGCTGCAAAGTTACGACGTTTCTGCCACATGACTTTTCAAGCATGTAACAAAGACTTTCACTTCTGTTACAACTAATTGTTCACCTCGTTGGTCAGGGTGAGCGAAAGCACGTCGCCCATGGCATGGATGCGGTCGAACATGCAGATGAAATCGGTCTTGTCTTGGCTCCTCACCATGAAATTGATGATGGTCGTGCCTTGGGTGTAGTCGTAGCGGAAAAACTCGTCGGAGATGTGGACGTTAAAGTCTTTGAAACACTGCCGATAGGGTGCGGCATCCTGAAGGATGCGATTGACTTTCAGCCGCACAATCTTCTGTTCCTTGCCTCGGAAGAGTTTCCGCTCGAAGAGTTCCAACAAGGTGAGCACCAAGATGATGAACAGCGCCGCCACCACCGAGACGAGGTACATGCCGGCTCCGACCGCCAGACCAATACATGCCGTCATCCACATGCCCGCCGCCGTGGTGAGACCCCTGACGGAGCCTTTCATCTGGATGATGGCACCGGCACCGAGGAAACCGATACCGCTGATGACCTGCCCAGCGATACGCCCGGCGTCGCCATTTGCCGTACAGAAGAAAAATTTTTGAGGGATGTAGATGGACACCAGCATCGCCAACGTCGCACCCATGCTGATGAGGGCGAAGGTTCTCATGCCGGCTATCTGCCCCTTGTGGCGACGTTCCAACCCCACCAACGAGCCCAGCACCTGGCTGAGCAGCAACTTAAAGATGGAACTGACCACGTCCACCTGTTCGTTATTGAATTGTTCGATAATTTCTTCCACGGTATCTTGATTCTATTTTTTCAACCTCCAAATTTACTTCTTATTTTTATTCTGAACAAACAATTTCAGAAGTTTTTGTAAAGGAAGGGGATTTTCGGACTGTTTGTGGGCACAAAAATGCCTTTTTGGCAAAAATGACTAGTCGTTACCCCGATGCGTATCAATTCGTGTACGGGTATTGTAATCATACAACACCTCGACATGAATTGATACGCATCGAGGTAACGACCCCAGCCCCTTCGGATGGAAAACACCTTCAGGGCAAAGGAGGTCAACGCTCAAGCGGCGGGGTTACTTGCCCAGACGCTCCACCCAGAGTTGATAGGCAGCCTTGTAAGGGGCAGGGTCGACCTCGGGGTGAATGGTCGCCTTGTGCTTGAGGGTCTTGAAGGCTTCGTCGCTGTCTTTGTAGATGCCTGCACCGATGCCTGCACCATAGGCGGCGCCTACAGAGCCGTCGGTCTCGTAGAGTTCGATGGTGGCTCCTGTGACAGAAGCGAGGGTCTTGCAGAAGAGTGGGTTGAGGAACATGTTGGCGTGGCCAGCCTTGATGGTCTGGATGTCCATGCCCATGTCCTTCATGATTTCCATACCGTAGGCGAAGGAGAAAGCAATACCCTCATGGGCGGCACGGATGAGGTGTGCCTTCTTGTGGATATTGAAGTTGATGCCGTGGATGGAGGCTCCGACGTTCTCGTTCTGCAGCACACGCTCGGCACCGTTGCCGAACGGGATGATGGTGAGTCCGTCGGCACCAATGGGGGTGGTCTCTGCCAAGTCGTTCATCTCTGGATAACTCATGCCCTCGGGTGCCACCGTGCGACGCATCCAAGCGTTGAGGATGCCTGTGCCGTTGATGCAGAGGAGGACACCCAGACGGGTTGCCCCACCCTCGCCGTGGTTGACATGGGCGAAGGTGTTGACACGGGAAAGTTTGTCGTAGTTGACCTCGCCGAGCACACCGTAAACAACGCCTGACGTGCCGCCTGTAGCAGCGATTTCACCAGGCTTCATCACGTTGAGGGAGAGGGCATTGTTGGGCTGGTCGCCACCACGGTAGGAGATGGGCGTGCCGACGGGGATGCCGAGTTCGTCAGCGATGGCTTGGCAGACCGTGCTCTGCACGGAGAAGGTGGGCACGATGTCGGCGATGATGTCTTCGGGGAAACCGAAGAACTGCATCACGTCCTTGCTCACTTCGTTATTTTTGAAGTCCCAGAACATGCCCTCGGAAAGTCCCGACACGGTGGTCTGCTTCTTGCCGCCCGAGAGACGCATGGCGATGTAGTCGCCCGGAAGCATGATTTTGTCAATCTTGGCGAAGAGTTCTGGCTCATTCTCCTTCACCCACGCAAGTTTGGCTGCGGTGAAGTTGCCCGGAGAGTTGAGCAGGTGCTGGAGGCACTTCTCACCACTGATGGCTTCGAACGCCTTGTTGCCGTAAGGAACGGCACGGCCGTCACACCAAATGATGGAAGGACGGAGGGGCGTGCCCTCTTTGTCCACGCAAACGAGCCCGTGCATCTGGTAAGAGATACCGATGGCTTTCACATCGGCAAGGCTGCCCCCTGCCCTGGCTGCCACACGTGCGGTGGCTTGTTTCAACTCATCCCACCACATCTGTGGGTCTTGCTCTGCCCAACCTGGCTGCTTCGCCGTGATGGGGGCTTCGCTGTCGGGATATTGTGCACTTGCTACGGTCTGTCCTGTTTGGGCATCAACGAGGGACGCCTTGACAGACGATGTGCCTATGTCGTAACCTAATAAATACATTTCCTATTACAATTTTACATGATACATATTATTTGTCCAAGCCTTCGATGGTCTGGATGGTGCCATCGGCATTGTAGTGCAGTTCGCACACCTTGAGGGAACGAAGCCACGTCTTGTCGTTGGATGGCACACAGTCGTGGTGGAAGAGATACCACTTGCCCTTGTACTCGGCAATGGCATGGTGGGTGGTCCAACCAACGACGGGGGTGAGGATGACACCCTGATAGGTGAACGGCCCGTAAGGGTTGTCGCCGATGGCGTAGCAAAGGAAGTGGCTGTCGCCCGTTGAGTAGGAGAAGTAGTACTTGCCCTGATACTTGTGCATCCACGATGCCTCGAAGAAGCGGTGTGGGTCGCTCGCCTTGAGGGGCTGACCGTCTTTGTCGAGGATGACCACGCGGCGTGGTGCCTCGGCAAACTGCAACACGTCGTCGCTCATCTTCACGACGAAACTGGGCAGAGCGGGTGCATCGGGCTGAGCGAAGAGTTCGCCTTGGCGTGTGGGCTCGGAACCCAAGTCAACCAGTCCGTTCTCGTCGCCATGCTTGCCGTGGATGGGAGCAAAGCCCGGTGCGAGGGGCTGCCACCACTGGAGTTGTCCGCCCCAGAGACCACCGAAGTAGGTGTAGATGCTGCCATCGTCGTCCTTGAAGACGCAGGGGTCGATGGAGAAGGAACCACGGATGGGCTGTGGCTGTGGAACGAAGGGGCCTTCGGGCTTGTCGGCTACTGCCACACCGAGACGGAAGACGCCGTCGTAGCCCTTGGCTGAGAAGATGTAGTAGTACTTGCCGTCTTTCTCCACCACATCGCTGTCCCACAACTGCTTTTCTGCCCAAGGCACATCGTTCACATCGAAGATGACACCGTGGTCGGTTGCCTGACCGTTTTCCAAATCGTCAAAAGAGAGGGCATGGTAGTCTTTCATCTGGAAATGACCGCCGTCGTCGTCCTCGTCTGCACCAGCCTCCCAGTCATGGCTGGGATAGATGTAGAGTTTGCCACCAAACACATGTGCCGCAGGGTCTGCCATGTAGTCTTGTGGATAAAGATATTTCTTTCCTTCCATATTGATATGAGATGTTATGGGGTTAATAGATTTTCTGCATATTATTTCTTACGAGACTTCTTGGGGGCTTCCGAAACCGGAGCAGCCAAGTCGATGAGTTTTCCGACGGTGCTCTTCGGCTGATTGTCGCGACCGAACAGGGTGGCATAGTCAGTACGGCCCTTGACGGGGAAGTCGTTACGCCACGAGTTGGCATCGTTCAGACACCAGAAGCCGACACGGAGGACATCGTCCTTGTGTTTCATCAGCATGGTGAAAAGGTCAACCCAGAAGGCATCAATCTTCTGCTGCTGTTCGGCGGAGATGCCGTTCTTGTAGGGGTCAAGTTCCTCACGATACTGGAAGCGGTCGCTGACATTGGCACCAGAGAATCCATAAGGATTGGGCAGGGCGGAAAGGTCGAGTTCGGAGAACTGTGCCTTGAGCCCCAGCGAGGCGATGGCTTGGATGGCGTGCTCATACTGCGGCACGTAGTCGGTATCTTCGAAGATGAGGTGTCCCTGCATCCCGATGGCGGTAATGGGGAGACCCTTCTGCACAAGGGGACGGAAGAAGTTGACAACAGCATCCACCTTCTGTGCCTTGTTCATGGAGTAGTCATTATAGTAGAGTTCCACCGTGGGGTCGGCCTCATGAGCATACTGGAAAGCGAGGGGAATGAAGTCTTCGCCCAAAATCTCGTAAAACTTGCTGCGACGAAGGGTGCCATTGTCCTCGAAGGCTTCGTTGACCACGTCCCATGCCTCTACCCTACCCTTGAAGTGACCAAGGATGGTGAATATGTGCTCCTTCATACGCTTCTTGAGCACGTCGGCTGAGACCCGCTTGCCTTCGTCGTCGGTGAAGAACCAAGGGGCACACTGGGAGTGCCAGATGAGACAGTGTCCCACCACGTGGCATCCGCTGGCAAGGGCTTTATCTACAAACTGGTCGGCAAGGGTGAAGTCATACATGCCCTCCTTGGGATGCACCACCTCGCACTTCATGCAATTCTCGGCAACAAGCCAATTGAAATGCTGGACGATGATGGGGAAATTGGCGGTCTGGTCGGCACTCACCGCACCCGTCACGTCATGTTCGTTGCGGATTTCTTTCTCCGCCTTCACCTCCCACTGGTTGACACTCATGCCCATACGCCAATAGTCGCGGAAGGCATCCTTCAAGCCCTGTGCCGAGGCGGTACTGCCCATCAACAGGGCCATCGCTGATAAAACCAAGAGTTGCTTCATAGGGCTATGCTTTGGAACGTGCTTCGATTTCCTTATTCATTTCGTCAAGTTTCTCGTCTGTAAGCGGATACCGATAAACCAGTAAGCCTACAACAATAAGCAAGACTGCAGGAATGATGCAAGTGAACCACAGAATGGCATTTTGTGCAATGGCTGAGTAATTTGCCAGATTTGTATAATAGGCGTTGACTGGTGCGCTGATAAATGATGCAAGGAACACCACAACAAAGATGCTCAGCATCAGTTGAAGGCACTTGTTGACCTTGAACTCTGCAAACATCTCACCGTATGTAACTGGTTTTTCTGGTGTTGTTGCGATTCTCTCCTTACAACCCGTGAAGCAAAGAAACAAAAGGACAAAACCGATGACGGCAAAAACACATGTAACCGTAAACCACGCTTTCGGCTCTACCGGCAAAGCAGATTCCTCACTCGCCAAGTCAAAGCCTATCATTCCCATCACCAATGGGGTGATCCATCCGGCGATGGAGAAACCAGCCTTGAAAGCGACACCAGCAAGTGCATTCACGGTGGCTGCCGGCCTATTTCCTGTACGGTATTCTGCCTCTGTGATAATCTCGGGGACAAGTGCCCACATCAGAGAACCAACAAGAAGCCCAACTCCTGTCATCACCTTTGCTATCTGAACGAGGGTATTGCAACTCCCAACATCAAAAAATTTGCCGATGGTGTACAAGATGACAAAGCCGATAAAGCCGATGGAAAGAAGCGTGTAATAAAGTCCCTTCTTGCCCAGCCATTTCTTCAAGATGGGCAGCGAAGGCAAAATGATGAAAGCGGGAATCGTGCCGATCGCCATAAATGTTGCCTGATTCCAGTTGATGACCGTGTGAGCAACGATAGCGAGTCCGATAGGGAAGCCTGCCTGAACAATTATCTGACCGATATTGGCACAGACCATTCGGGTAGATGTCAACTTAAGCACTTCATCATTGTCACGAGTCATGCTTGCCATGATGGAGCCGTATGGTATATTCACGACAGAATAAATCATGCTCAGCAATGTATAACTGACCGTAGCATAAATCATCTTCATGCTCATGGACCACGTAGCCGCCTGAGGAAGCATCAACAAGCAGGCTGCAACCGTAAGAGGAATACCCCCATAAAGAAGGTAAGAACGGTACTTGCCCAATTTAGGATTGCGATTATCAATATAGCGTCCCACGACAGGACTCCAAAAGCAATCGATGAGTCGAACCGTGAGAATCAGTCCGCTGACAAAGGCAGGATTGATTTTTAAGACGGTGGTCAGATACAGCATTAGGTAACATGCCACGGTTTGGAAGATGAGGTTCTGTGCCAAGTCGCCAGAACCATAGCCGATGCGTTGCAGCCAGTTGAGTTTGTAGAAGCCCTTGGCTTCTTGAGTAGTTGCTTCTGTTGCCATTGAGATATTAGGTTTTTGATTTTTACGATTGTTGTATATCCGTTTGGGAAAATGGTTTTTCGGCGCAAAATTAACAAAAAAATCCTTTTTATAAAGATGTTATTTGTAACAAAGACTTTCAAACTTGTTTCCAAGTGACGATTCGCAAAATCTTTGCGGGACAAAAAAACTGAAAATTGCCCATTCCATCGGACAACTTCCAGTTTTCAGCCACTCTGAAAAAGGTTTGTCCACCAAAGACTCTCTCAGAGAAATGATAACTGCGGCGTGCTATGACAGCAGGAAATAAACGGCGACGTTTCTGCCAAAGGCTTCTTCCAATTTATCCAGCAGAGCACTGCCAAAATAGTGGGTGAACGCCTCATGGAAAGCACGGGTTGGAACTGCTATCGTGACGATGTCTTGCTCTACCTTATACAATTCTATCTCTGGCAGCCAATTCTCTATGCCCTGCATTTCGGACAAACTATCCTTAACTTGCTGGAACACCTTGCGGTCTGCCTCGGTGAACAGTTGAGAGACCGTCGTGCCGGGCTCCTTCACGACCCCACTCTCGCCTTCTTCGGCATGAACATACGACGGCTGCTGATGGACAGCCACGCTTTGTGCCACCTGCTGTTCCATCATGCGACGCTTGTCCTCGATGCGTGTTTGAAGGAAGTCGGTGAAGGCACGGTTGCAGTAACTTCGTTTGCTATCCTTGATTTGCACTTTCTTCGACTCAATCAGGTCTTTCAACTCATCCATCTTGCGGACAAACGGCTGGCGGTCGTCGGGGGTGAGCGAGGTGATGATGCGTCGCACTTGTGCGGGCGACTGGTCAAACTCGGCTTGCAGGCGACGTTCTATCTCAATGGTCTCCCGTGCCGAAGTCTTGTCATTCTTGATGCCCTGGCCGACCTCTGACAGATGGAAGTCAAAGTGAATCTTGTCGGGATTCTTCTGCCGCTTATTGGTTTCGTAGATGGCATTGTACTCAAAATAGAAGTCGCTGATATTGTTCTCCGCCATCTCCTTGAGGGTGTTCTCGGAGGGACGCAGTACACGCTTCACAAAGTCGCAATAGTGCGGATACTGAATGATGCGTTCCTTGGTCTTGGCATCCACCTCGTTGTCGTTGAATCCAATGTCGTGACGGAATTTCCAGTAGTCGATGGTCAAGCCCCCTGGAATGTACTTGAAGTTGGACAGGTAAAGGTAGATGCGTTTGGGAAACTTTTCGGAAATCATCAGGGCAGTATCGTCGATGAAATCGTAAATTCTTCCATCGTTGGGGAAGAGAACGTTGACCACCTCCTTGCTCATGATGACCGTAAAAACTGGCGAACGGTTTTTATACTTGTAGGTCTGCCGTCCCGTCTGAGGGTCGATGACGATGTCCACATTCTCCGAACCGATGTCGAAGAAAGACTTGCGTATCATGATTTCTGTGCCGTCTTCCTTTTTGGCAGGCACCCACACCTTGGCATCGGCAATGGTACACACCGCCTTGAATGCCTGGTTGTAATGCGGCGTGTCCACACCCAACTCCTTCAAGTGGATGTCAAACGCCAAGTCACCATCCCGCAAGTAGTTCTTCTGCACCCCCTCGTTGTCGAAGATGCTGAGTTGAACTGGCTTCTGGCGGAACTGCCCATCCCGCTGGTCCTTGATGGCCCCACGCAATTTTCGCAGCACGGCGATGACCACATTCTGCTGAAATGCCGTCGCCTCATAGCCGTTCACCGCCAAGGCAAGCGGCTGATAGAGCAGGTTGTCTTTAGTGAGGATAATGTCCTCACGTTTCTGCTTCTTTGTTTTACGGGCAGTCGGCTTTCCCGCTGCTTCGTTTTCCTTGTTTGTCATATATAATATATATGTATAGGTTTCTAACTAATTTGTCCGACGAAAGATGCCGAATGGCCACTCAGAATTTCTCCCCGACTAACTAATCCGTCTGACGAACACATCTTTTACCGAAGTAACCAATCTGTCTGACGAAATGCCGCAACATCATTTATACTAACTAACTTGTCCGACGAATCCTGTAACTAATCTGTCCGACGACAGAGGGTTTGCAAGCATTCCTACCCAAGTAACTAATCCGTCCGACGAGTACGTCTTTCCCATCATGTCAAAAGTAACAAATCTGTCCTATGAGATTGATTTTTAACCGATTCGTCCGACGAACTTAACCAATCTGTCGGATAGAAGGCGGCTTTGTAACCAATTTGTCGGACGAAACTAACTGATTTGACCGACGAGTGTAACTAATTTGTCTGACGACCTGTAACTAATCTGTCCGACAGGAGTAACCATTTTGTCCGACGAATGTACGCTCTTTTCACAGAGAATCAGAGAGTTACGCAATGCTATATATTATCATACTTTTTAAAGACTCTATAGAAATAAAGAAATCGATTCGACTCATTTTTTCTTTTTTAAGAACCATTTGTATGACTCATATAGGCTAATTTGCTGCTTTTTCATCAGATAGGAAGCCGTCAAATCTTCTTTGTAGCCGTAGGTTTCGTAGATTTTTCATCGGACAAATTAGTATGAACGTACTCTAATGTATTCTAACGTATCGTATTGTACTGAAGGGTGCATTGCGAGCAGACATTTTTTCTGTTGTCAGTATGACTGCTCTACCCTACTCTTCAACTCGTCGTAATGCTTCGCCAGATATTCCTGCACAGCATCATAGACAATGTCTTCCACCGTGGTCTTTTCGCCGATGATGCTCTTCCAGTTCTTGATTTCGTTGATGCGGACGGTCGTCATGCGGTCGAAGTGGATGCACTTCTGGTCGGGACGTTCCTTTTTGCGGTCAAACACTTTTACCTCCTTCTTCACGGGATGCGTTTCGATGGGGGCAAGGGTTTCGAGGATAGAAGGGGCACTTGCCTTCTCCGCCTCGATTCTCTCGTCAAACTCCTGCATGGACTTGCCGAGGTCAATGGTCTTTCTTTTTACTGCCATTTTCTTTGAAAAATATTTTCATAGTTTTCTATAAAACAATGTTCCGATAAAGTTAGGATGCAAGTTTCCGTGCTTTATATGAAACCATTTGGATAGTTTTATAGCGAACTATGTTGTTAGTTTCTTCGATTGTTATTTCTTCGCTGTGGACTTTCGTTTGATGCCCGTAATCTCTCTCGCCAACTGCATATAGTCCTCAGCACCAATCGCTTGCGGGTTGTAGTCGAAGATGGTTTGGTGCTGGGCAGGAGTCTTTGAAAGGTCGGTGTTGCGGCGAATGCGAGCATTGAACACCTTGCCTGGATACTTCTGGTGCATCTGTGCCGCAGCCATCTTGTGCAGGGTCAGGTGACCGTCGTAGCGGGTGAGCAGATAGCCCTCAATCTCCAGTTCGGGATTGATATACTCTTTCACCTCCTTGTACTTGTCGGTAATCATTTTCATGCCTTGCAGCGAATAGACCTCGCAGTCGATGGGCACGAGCAGAGAGTCGCTTGCCGACATGGCGTTGATGTTCAGAATGCCGCCGTTGGGTGGGCAGTCAATCAAGATGTAGTCGTAGAGGTCGGTGTAGGGGCGGATGATTCTCTTCAGAATCTCCTCTTTCCTCAGTCGGTTCACCAGTTGTTCACCCACCGTTTCCAGTTGGATGCTGGCAGGCACGAAGTCGAAACCGTCCTTGTACTCGTAGATGGGGAGTTCCACATCCTCTTTGGCGGTCAGGGAATCGTAGATGGTTTCGCCGTCGCCCACCTCGAAATTGAGCGTGTAGGTGGTGTTGCATTGGAAATCGAGGTCAATCAGAAGGACTTTTTTCTTCAAGAGGTTCAAGGCTGCCCCCAGGTTGATGGCTGTGGTTGTCTTGCCCACCCCACCCTTGAAGTTCAAGATTGCAATTGTTTTTGCCATGTTCTGTCAATTAGGTTTTATTTTTTCTCGCGGCAAATATAGAGCAATTTTTACAATAAAACTATTTTTCTTGCAAAAAAGTTTCGTATAAACCCATAAAAAGTGCTTTCTTGTTTTCTTTTTCTCTACTTTTATAGGTTTTTGGCATACAATTTTCCTATAAATACA
The DNA here is from genome assembly GCA_937892315.1 of uncultured Prevotellaceae bacterium. The sequence continues at coordinate 27,558 of CALAVF010000114.1, forward strand.
GGTTTAGATTTTCCGTTGAAATGGATAAAACTATAAAAATAGAACAAAAGAAAGATATAAACCAAGAAACCGATAAAGCAAATAAAATTATAAATAAATGAAAATAGTTTTATTGGCAACATGAAAAATATAAAACTATAAAATAAGAATACAATGAAGGATGTGCGGAGCAGAAAGGAGTGGTGGCACACCAAGGGTGAGAAACGCACAAAAGGGGTAGGGGTGGTTGATTTTATGTCGCTATGGCAGTTGACTTTTACAGCGTCGCCTTGCAATCGTTTGCCCAAAAAGCAACTAGTTGTTACCTCGATGCGTATCAATTCATGTACGGGTGTTGTAATATTACAAATCCTCGAC
>CALAVF010000115.1 GCA_937892315.1 uncultured Prevotellaceae bacterium
CCCATCACGATTGTCAGCGTAGGTCCCGACCGTGCTCAGACGATTGAACGATAAACAAAAACCCGTCTTTTCCCCAATGAGACGAACCGCCTTATCCCTCATACTCATCATCATACTGGTCACCTGCTGCACCATCAGGAGGAACCAGTATGATGCTGTTTTAAAGGAGATTGACAGCCTCACAGAAGTGAATGCCGACAGTGCCCGGCAGAGATTGTCGGCACTCAGCAAGGAGATGGAGAAGGCGGACGAGGGCACAAGGGCGTACTACGACTTGCTGCGAGTAAAGGCAGATGACAAGGCTCTGGTGAAGCACACCTCCGATTCGCTCATCAGCACCGTGGCGGCATACTTTCAGCGTCATCCGCAGAGCGGACACTTGCCCGAGGCATATTACTACGTGGGACGCATCAACTCCGACAACAAAAACGGGGAAAAGGCTCTCATCTACTTCCAAAAGGCATTGCTGGAAGACAGCCTTCACGTGAGCACCCGCCTGAAAAGCCGCATCTATGCACAGATGGGGTACATCTATCTGCGTAACGGGCTGTTTGACGATGCGATAGGAATGCAGCAAGTGGCATATTTCTACTGCAAGCAGATAGGCGACACGTTGGGGATGCGGTACAGCACGGAAGACATCCAAACCATCTCGGCGATGGCAGAAAACGTGGACATCAGCGAAGAATCGAAGAAGGAAATCATGACGAAAGTGCAGAAACTCCATGCACAGGTGAAGAACCAGATGCTGAACAACGAAAATGCCAAGTTGCAAGAGGAAAACGCCCGACGTGCCCGCATCGTGTGGGCAATCAGTTTGTTCGCCCTGCTGGTGATGGCAGGGGCTTTTCTGTGGACGTTTCGGCTCCGCAAGAAGAGAAACGAGGTCGTTGTGCCTGCCATCCAGACGCCCTCGACAACCCGACAATTCTATGACAAGGACATCAACCAACTGCTGGAGACACATCTCGCACACAACAAGGCACTAAAGCCCAATGACTGGAAACTGATTGAGGCTCGGCTGTTAGAGGCGTTCCCCACATTACACGACCGCCTGTCCGCCCTCTATCACCTTTCCGAAACAGAATACCACATCTGTCTGCTCATCAAGTTGGAAGTTTCGCCCTCGAACATGGCCAAACTGA
>CALAVF010000116.1 GCA_937892315.1 uncultured Prevotellaceae bacterium
TGGCTGCCGCGTTCCGGGGTGAGGCAGACGAGGTTCTTGCCGTTGAGGTCGATGCGGTAGTAGTGGATGTTGTAGGGGTCTTCTTCGGCAATCTTTCCGTCGAAACTGGAGGTGACCACACCCATGTTCTTGCAATTCATGCCGTTGGCTGAGAAGATGATGTAGCCCTTACCCTTGGCATCAATCTCGGTGTGTTGCACACCACGCACCCAGTAGTCGCCTTTGGTCACTTGGGTCAGTTTGCTGGTCTTTCTATTATATAAATAAAGGTGTGCGTGACCGTCGCGGTCGCTCTTCCAGAGGATGTGGTCGGCATCGAGGTCACGACGAAGGTTGCGTGAGTATGCCACATACTTGTCGTTCTTCTCTTCGATGAGGGTCTTGATGTCGCCTTCGAGATTCATCTCCAACACACGATAGGTTTTGTGACCACGCTCGTTGAACTCGAAAGTGAGGGTCTTGCCGTTCTCGTCCCATTGTGGTGCTGTCACCTGATACTGAGAGGCGAAAAGTTCGTAAGACTTAGGATAGATGGTCTTCTTGTTCTCCACATCGACCACCACAGGGATGCGGTAGTTGAGTGAGTCGCCGGGCTTGGCATATTCCTGCTGAGAATACTTAGGCTGCACTTGGTCGGTAGGAGAGGAGAGTGTGTAGGTGACATAGTGTTTGGGAGCGGGCTTGATGAGCACGGTGGCATAGTATTTGCCATCCTTCGACCAACTGCCCCAAGAAGAGTAGTAGCAAGTGTCCATGCCATCGGTGGTGACTGCCATGGCATTTGCCTCGTCGTCACCTTGCAAAAGATAGAGGTTATTGTCTTTGTGGATGATGAAGGTGTTCTTGTTGACGGGATTTTCGGCACGGCCGTCCTTCTCGTCACGCACTTCCATCCAATGGTGACCATCTCCTCCCCAACGTTCGGGACGCTGGCGTGGCTCAGGGTTGTCAATCTGTTTCTTCTCTCCAGTCTTGGCATTCACCTGATACCACACGGTGCTGTCGCCGTTGTAGGTGGAGTAGTTGAAGTAGGCGGAGTCGGTGCGACGAGATGGCTGCACACGGATGTCGCCGTTCTTCATCTTCCATGAATACTTGCCACGGATGGCGAATGCGTTTTGATAGTCTTGCACAGTGCCTTGTGCGTGGATGCTCAATGCGGCTGATGCCAGCAGAGCGAATGAAAGTAGTCTTTTCATTGTGTTTATAGCCAATTAGTAAATGTTGAAATCGGTATAAAAATAGTAGTACCACCAATAGGTGTCGCCATAGAGAGGCTTCAAGCGTCTTGCCATTTCTGCCTCATCTATCCCTTGCTGCAAGAGTTGGTTGTAGTTGTTGACGAAGTTGTTGTATTTGTCAGAAACCAAGGTGTCGAACTTGAAGTTGTTGAGCGTGATGGGTGAATCCTCTGCTTTGCCGAGCAAGATGGCTGCTTCTTGGTACAATTCGGGGATGGCTTGATTAGGATGTGCTTGCACGTAGTCGTAGAAATGGACACAAAAGGCATACGCATCTTTGTTCCACAGCGAGCAGCAGATGATGACATCTTCCTGTTTGGACGAATTGGGATTGAGTTGGTTGGAGAAGTGCTCAAGGAGGTATTTTTCACAAAGCCCTTCGTCATAGTCTAAAGAGTTTGCCTCGTCGTTCACCAACGGTGCAATGTTCTGAAACTCTTTGCTCTGAATGAAAAGGGTGCTGCTCGTCAACCATGCCTCCCGCTCTTTTGCCCAGTCTTTATAGTAGATGCTTGTCTTGAGCATCGACAGGTATTTGGCTGCCAAGTCAAACTCTTGGTTGAAGATGGCGTAGCGAATCATCATCTTTAAGTTGCGGAAACTCTGTCCGTACTTGACGGAGTTGCCCATTGCCCAGCGGTAGGCGTAGTTGATTTGTCCGAACTGATAATAGATGAGAGGGGCTGCGAGTTGCGAGATGTGCAGATGGAGCGAATCGCCTGTTTCTGGCATGATGCCACAGTTGTTGGTCTTGAACATCTCGGTGAGACGCCCCGTGTGCATCAGTGCGATATTCTTCATCAGCACCATCAGGTTGGTGGGTGGCTCCTTGAGGTCTTTCATCTCTGAGAGCACATCCTCATATCTCGATTCGTCGATGGCACGATACATCCGCATTTCATGCTTGAAGTTCTTGTCCTTTAGTGTCGTAAGGATGGCATTCTGGTGATTGTTCAGAATGTTCTTCTTCTTAGGGTTCCAAATGGTCAATGTGCTGACGGCTAAGAAGATGATGCACAACTCGATGGGCAGGGCATTACTCAGGAATTTGCCGTGTTTGATGCGTCTGAATAAAGGATGGGTGAGGGTTGCACACAGAAGGATGAATAGGACTATTAGGGTGGGTTGGAAGGGAAAGCCGGGTGTGTGGGCATAGTATATCCAATAGCCATAATCAAGCAGGTTGAAAAGGAGAATTGCTGGCAGAATGAGTGCGATGGGCGAGAACTTGTCCTTGATGCTGAATAGATGGAGTGTCAACACATAGATGGCTACCCAAAAAACAATGAGGATGGTGCTGCCTAACCAGGGGTGATAAAAGAATTGTGTCAGATAACATGCAGCCCAAGCCACCCATCCGCCTTCGTTTTTGACAATGTCCATCATGAAAGTGTGTCCACTGATGAAAACATTGTTCTCTTGGATGGTGAACAAATAGTCAGCATTCATCACCGGCAACAAGATGTATGCGACGATGATGAACGCTAAAATGGAGGTATGTTCGAACCGAATTTTCATTTAGTTCTTGGCAAACTTTGCCTTGACAGCATCTTCCTTAGCCTTTTTGGCAAACTCCTGCGGGGTTACTGTGACGGGTTCAATCATGAACTCTGGGCGGTTGAACGAGCGGAGGAAGAAGGTGTAGAAATTGGGGTCTTGCTGTGGAACGGCAAAAGGCTTGTGTGCCTTGCCGCTCTTGTCGAAATAGGCAATGACGGGACGTGTGTAGTTGCCATCGTCGCGACGTGAGTCCACCATAATCCATCTGCCATTGCTCGACCATGTGGGATAACTCTCGGAGCGAGGGCTATTCACGGCTTTCAGTTCCTCGGTCTTCTTCGTCTTCAAATCCATCAAGAAGATGTCGGCATCGTTGTGCCATACGTGGAAACATCCAAATTCAGCCTTGGCAAAGAGAATGTAGCGACCGTCGGGGCTGACACGTGGAAGGGTGACGCTCTGACCTAACGAGTCGGCTGCGTCGAAAATCTTCTCCATGTTGCTGAATTGTTTCGTCTCAGGGTCGAAGTCGGCACTGTAGAGGTCGTACTTCACCTCTTTGTATCGCTGAATCATCTCTGTCTCGGGAGCGATGCTGTCATTCTGATATTCGAAATGGGCGGAACAGAAGTAAAGTTTCTTGCCATCGGGACTCCATGTTGGGAACACCTCCAACTCGTCATCCAACTCAGAGATGATGCTCACCTCGTTTTTATCCACATCGTAGAGGATCAGGTCACTTTCGGTGTCCTGCACCTCAATCTTGTTGATGTGCTTTGTGTGGAACGACTGTCCTGTTTTGTTGGTGGAGAAAGCAATGTAGTTGTGGGTTGGGTGCCATGCCGGATAGACGCCGGCACTGATGGTCTCATCGGTCTTGAGGTCAATCTTCTTCAGTTCTCCGTTGCTGACAATCATGGTGCCACCATAACCTTGACGCATGTGGAAGAGCATGTTGTCTGTCTTGAAGTTCTTGTAGGAGTGGCAGTTGATGCACTGACCAGTGCTTTCTGTGCTGACCGACATGTTGTTGTAAATTTCTCGTTCGTTAAAACTGGTCAAGTCACGCTGATTGATGCTCAACTTTTCGTATGCCACATAAGAGGGCTGAATGACACGATAAGAAATGTAGTGGTCAATCGTGTCTTCTGCCACGTAAATGTTGAAGGGCTTGAATGCCTTCCAATCGCCATTTACATTGGCATACACCTCCACTTGGATGCTCTCTCCTTTTGAGGCTTTCAGGATGTCCTTCCATTCCTCTTCGTCGATGAGAACTTTCTGCTCATTTCCATAGGTCATTTCGCCACCGGGGTAGGTCAGTTTCGCAACAACATCTGTTGCTCCCTCTCGAACCACAAAGTTCAGTGGGCAAATGTTGCATGGAATCGTCACTTCCGTATAGTCAGGATAGATATTCGGAAGTCTTGACTCTTGTTTTGCGTTAGTCGGAATAGAGGGGTGGTTGCACGAAGCGATGAGGCAAGCAACCGCCATGATGGTGAAGATTTTATGCAGTTTCATATAGGTTGATTTTAATAGGAATGTATATCTCGGCAGAAGAAATAGAACCAGTAGAACGTGTCGCCATACGAACTTTTCAAGGCTTCACCCACATCTGGTGTCTTCATGCCAGAGGCAAGTAACGATTGTGAAAGTTGCTGGAAATTTTGGTAGCGTTCTATGACGCTCTTTTGGTCAAAAGGCATACCCGAAATGTTGACATTTTGAGGTTCCAGGTTTCCGTAAAGATATGCCGCTTCCTGATAGTGGATTGGCATTTCTTGGTCTTTGTGCAACTGTGCATAAAGGAAGAAGCGTGGCCAAAAGAGTTGGATGTCTTTCTGAACCAATGCATAGTTCAGCGTCAGTTCTTGCAGCAGTTTGCTGTCTTTGTTCATGGTGTTGCTGAAATAGTTGAGCAAGTACATTTCGCAAAGGCCGTTGTCGCCGTCAAGCACGGTGCCCATGTGGTCACGCAGTTCACGAACATTGTCAAACTCGTGGTGTTTCTTGATGAGTTCTGGATTCTCTGTGATGGGCCACAAATCTTCCGCCCAATCCTTATAGTAGATGGTGGTCTTCAAGATGTCAAGATATTTCTTGGCAACATCCATCTCCCCACCTACAAGGGCACAGCGTGCCATCATCTTGAGATTGTCATAGTCATTACCGAACTCTACGCTGTTTTCGATACACCAACGTACGGTGAAGTTCGTTTTTCCATGATAATAATAAATAAGAGGGGCAGCCGTTTGTACCATGTGTACATGCAGAGTGTCAAAATCATTGGCAGGATTGGCACCCATATTGTTGTACTTGAACATTTTCGTCCCCATTTCGCCAGTGTTAAGCAGGGCGATGTTCTTCATCAGAACCATCTGACGAGAGGCATCCCCGGGCAGGCTGCTCATCTCATCCAGAATCTTCTCCCAGTCTTGTTCATCAGCGGCACGATACATCCGCATTTCAGCATGGTAGTTATAGTTTTGGAAGTCTCTCTTTTCTGTCCAAATGTAGGAGAACACAAACACAGCAATGGTCACGGCATAGACTCCCCATGCAGCCAGTCCTTTAGGCTCTTTCTCTTTCGGAATAAAGGCGAATCCTAAAGGAAGGATAGCCAACACGATGAATGGAACTTCAGGATAAACACTGATGATATCATCGTTTGTGAAATAGGGAAATCCGGCAGTCCACATATCTTCGATGCGTACTTCTGGATACAGGAAATAGCAGCCATAAGGAACTGCGGCTACCAACAGCAGTGCGATGAGTGGCTGAGCGATTTTCCCAACCAATGTTTCACTGCCAGACTTGTCTGCGATAGAGAGAGTGGCTGTGTAGATAAGTGCCAAGAGTGAGTACCAGCCGAGGAATGGATAAGTGATGGCAATGAGGACGGTGACAATCACCTTGTCCATGCGTTTCTTGAAGAAACTGAAGAACAGAACAAGCAACATCGCAACAAAATAGCCCAATGTGCCATAGAACCAGTAACCCGTCTGCTTCACATAGTAAAGCCAGTAGCCAATATCAATGGTGCTGACCAGCAAGCAAATGATGGGAAGTGTCAGTATCGCCATCCAGGCAGTTCTGACTCTGAAAGCCCACTTGCTCAGCCACAGACAGACCACCCAAATGCTCATCATGATGGAAGCACCTAAGGCTGGATGGTAAAAAAACTGTGTCAAGAAAGACGATGCCCACGCAATAAAACCTCCTGGTTGCATCATGCAATCATCCAGCCATTGCCTGTTTGTTGTGAAAAAGTCTTTGCTCTGAGCCATGAAAAGCATGTCGCTGTTCCGTGCTATCAGATGAAAAGCCCCCAGAACAACAACGAAGAGGGTTGCTAACAACGCAAGGACTATCGCTGCTCCTCTGGTAATTGTCACAGGCTTTTTCTCCTTGGGCGTCCGTTTGGGAGTCTGTTTCGTTGTTTGTTGGGAAACCTTACCGCCAGACACCGCATTTTTTGCCTGTGTCGTCATCGGTTTCCTGTTACTATTCTTTGCCATTTTTGTTAAAAAGTGAAATTACTTTGCAAAGGTACAAAAAAATCATGTATAAATGTTGTTCTTTTCATTTTTTATTCAGACCTTTGTACAAATTATTCATAAGATGATAAGTAAGAACAGGATAAAGTATATTCGTTCGCTGGAACTGAAGAAGCATCGGAAAGCAGAAGGTGTGTTTGTGGCTGAAGGGCACAAACTTGTGGGCGATTTACTGAAGGTGTTTTCGTGCCAGTATCTGGCTGCAACCCCCGATTGGTATGAGGGACATGCGGAAATGCTTGGTAATGAGCAGTTCAGGAAGGTCGAAATGGATGAGGTGACGGAGGATGAACTTCGAAGAGTCAGTTTTCAAGAGACACCTCAGCAAGTGTTGGCGGTGTTTCGTCAGCCTGTCTGGACGGTAGATGTGAATCTTGTGGCGAAAGAGAACTTGTGTTTGGTTTTGGATGAGGTACAGAATCCTGGCAATCTGGGAACGATAGTGCGTTTGGCTGACTGGTTTGGCATTGAACACATCTTTTGTTCAAAGGGTTGTGCAGACATCTACAATCCGAAGACGGTACAAGCAACCATGGGAGGATTGGCTCATGTGCAGGTGCATTATGCCGATTTGCCCGCATTGTTGTCATCGATTGATAAGGAGATTCCTGTCTATGGAACGTTTCTCGATGGGGAAAACTTGTACGAAAAGGATTTGAAAAAGAATGGTTTGATTGTGATGGGAAATGAGGGACGTGGGGTGTCGAAAGAGGTGGAGGCCTTTGTGTCAGAAAGGTTACTCATTCCTAATTATCCTGAGGGACGTGAAACGTCAGAGTCGCTCAACGTCGCTATTGCAACCGCTGTCGTATGTGCTGAGTTCCGCAGGAGATAACACTTTGCGAGTATGATAAGCCTCTCTGCCTCGGATGATGATGGTGCCACCCAGCCATTCGGTCATAGCAATTTCGCCTTCGAGGGGGTAATGGTTAACGAGAAGATGGTCAAAGAGTTCCACTACATAGTTTGTGTGGAACTCTTTTTCGTTTAAATAAACCCGTGATGCGGCTACTCTTCGCATTATTTTTTATCTTTTTTGTTGTTGAACGTTGTTTGTTCGTCTTCGTGGCCCGATAGAATTGGGGGTACGTACTGCTGGTGCAGTTTGAATCTTGATACGGTCTTCCGATTTGTTTTGTTGACGAATTTCCTCTGGAGTCAGACGACGTTCAATGGGCTTCGATAGTGTGTCATCAAGCAAAGAGTCTGTTATCAGTGTGTCGGCTTTTGCTACTGGCTCCTCTTGTTTTTCGTGCATTCGTATGAGTTGGATGTCATCTACCAGGCAGAAATTGCGAGTATTGTTTTTTCCCTTAAAATAGAAAAAGCCCGTCACTCGTTTTATGTCTTCGTCATCCGTTGCTTTGAGTGTGAGTTGTTGAATGCCGTTGTTTGTGATGGAACGAGTTGTTCCGATGTGTTTCCCGTTTTTATAAAGGATGCTTAAACCAATGCTCAAACTGATGTCTCGGTCATCACCTTGTTCTTTGATAATGACAGGGCTGAAGGTGAGGATGAACTGGTCATGATGTCTGAAACTTGTATCGGCATGGATGGAAAAACTCTCTTTGTTCAGAATGCCTTTGTTGCGGAGCAGAATAAGGGGGACAGAATTCCAAAGGTTGACCGTGTCTCCTCCCTCTGCATAGATTGCCATGATGTCGTTGTTGCCATTCACCAATTGAATCTCTTCGTTGATTGTCGTATAACGGTCTTTCAGATTGGAGTAAATCTTAAGGAGGTCTTTGGTGTGGCGATTGTAATAGACAATGGAGGAATCAAACTGTTCTTCCGTGACGCCATGCTTCTTATAGACCGCATGGATGTAATCTTGTGCCTTTTCGATTCGTTCTGTGGCTGGCAGTTGGTCAATATATCCTTGTACCATGTGATAGTCATATAGCACCTCCTCCATTTTGCCGCGTGACAAAACGTCCTTTGGGCGGTCGTCACATGCGGTGGCGACAAATAGGAGTAAGAGTATGAACAGGAAAAGTTTTCTCATGTAAGTGACCACTATCAGCGAGGAATCTTATTCTCCCAACTGAAATTTGCTGATTTGTTTGTGATAAAACAGTAATAGAGCGATGATGCCGCACGAAATGGCTGCGTCGGCGAAATTGAAGATGGGGGAGAAGAACACACAGTGTTGTCCCGAGTAGATGGGCATCCATTTTGGCATGTCCCATTCGATGAGTGGAAAGTAGAACATATCGACGACTTTTCCGTAGAGAAACTCTCCGTAGCCGTATCCCCAGGGCTGAATTTCTGCCACTTCTGGGTAGGGTGGGTTGTTGAAGATAAGCCCATAGAAAAGACAGTCGATGATGTTGCCAGCAGCACCTGCAGCAATGAGGGTGAGGCATACAATATAACCTGTTGGTTCTCTTCTTTTTATCTCTCGATGGATGAACCAACCGATAAGACCAATGGCGATGATACGGAAGAGGGTGAGGAAGAGTTTTCCGCCCCACAGTTCCCATCCAAATGCCATGCCGTTGTTCTCCACGAAAAGAAGGCTGAACCAACTGGTGATTTCGATGCGTTCACCCAGATACATGCCAGTCTTGACACTGACCTTGATGATTTGGTCAATGACAAGAATGGCAAGGAAAAGGGTGGTAGAAAGGATGTATTTCTTCTTTCGTGTCATCATGCTTCGTCTTTAGTGACACAGATGACAGCCTTGAAGTCGTCGAAGTCGATGGACTCACCTGCAGGATTACCCAATTCGATGGAATTGGCAAGCACCTGAGTGGCGATGTTGTCCTTGAATGATTCAAGGACCGCTTGTGTCTCGGGCGTGTCGGTGATGACCACCTTGATGCGGTCAGTAATCTCGAAGCCCTGCGACTTGCGGAGACCCTGAATCTGCTTGATGACCTTGCGGGCATTGCCTTCGTTCTTCAAGGCTGGTGTGATGGTGATGTCGAGTGCCACCGTCGTCGTGCCTTCGTTGGCAACGCTCCAACCGGGGATGTCTTGAGACATGATATCCACATCAGCCAGTTCCACGAGTGCGTCTTGACCTTCGGCTTGCAAGGTGATTTGTCCGTTCGTTTCCAGTTCGGCAATTTGTGTCTGCGACATGGCTGTTACGGCATTGCTCACAGCCTTCATCAACTTACCAAATTTCTTGCCCATCACACGGAAGTTGCACTTCACGTTCTTCACCAGCATCTTGCCGTCCATCAACTGCAATTCCTTCACGTTCACTTCCTTCATGATGATGTCCTTCATGCGTTCGATGTGACCGCTGAACAGGGCATCGGTATCTGGAATGGCGATGGCTTGAAGTGCCTGAATCACAGGAATCTTCACCTTCTTGCGGATAGAAAGTCCCATCGAAGTCACCTTCATGGCATCTTCCATCGCTGCTTCCAGTTCGGAGTCGATGTAAGCCTCGTTGTAAGTGGGGAACTTAGCAAGGTGTACACTCTGGCTCTTATCCTTACCAGTCACGGCATTGAGGTCGCGGAAGAGTTGGTCGGAATAGAATGGCGCAATTGGTGCAATCAATCGGCTCAGTGTGTCGAGGCAAGTGTAAAGTGTCTGATATGCAGAGAGTTTGTCTGCCGTCATCTCACCACCCCAGAAACGAGGTTTGTTCAGACGGATGTACCAGTTAGAGAGGTTGTCGATGACAAACGACTGAATCAAACGACCAGCAGGGGTCGGATCGTAGTCGTCGAGATATGTCTGTACATTCTTCACAAGCGTGTTCAGTTCCGAGAGCAACCAGCGGTCAAAGTCAGGACGGTCTTTGTAGGCGATGTCTGTTTCCTGATAGGTGAATCCATCCACATTTGCATACATCGTGAAGAACGAGTAAGCCTGTTGCAACTTGATGAAGAACTGGCTCGTCACTTCCTTCACGCCCTCAGGGTCGAACGAGAGGTTGTCCCACGGGGAAGAATTGGTAATCATGTACCAACGCACGGCATCTGCGCCGTAAGTGCCGATGCACTCAAACGGATTGATGACATTACCCAGACGCTTCGACATCTTGATGCCGTTCTTGTCAAGCACCAGGCCGTTGGAAATCACCGCCTTGTAAGCCACCGAGTCAAACACCATCGTGGCGATGGCATGGAGTGTGAAGAACCAGCCACGTGTCTGGTCAACACCCTCGGCAATGAAGTCGGCAGGGTAGGCGATGCCCTTGTCTATCAAGTCCTTATTCTCGAATGGATAATGCACTTGTGCGTAAGGCATGGCACCCGAGTCGAACCACACGTCGATGAGGTCAAGTTCGCGGGTAAGCACATTGCCCTTGTCCGACACCAGTTTAATGTCATCCACATACGGGCGATGCAGATCAATCTTGTCGTAGTTCTCCTGACTCATGTCGCCAGGCACAAAGCCTTTCTCCTTCAAGGGGTTGGCAGTCATCACACCTGCGGCAACCGACTTCTCAATCTCGTTATACAACTCTTCTACAGAACCGATGCAGATTTCTTCATGGGTGTCACGGTTGCGCCAGATGGGCAACGGAGTGCCCCAATAGCGAGAACGGGAGAGGTTCCAGTCGTTCAGGTTTTCGAGCCATTTGCCGAAACGTCCTGTACCAGTCGATTCAGGCTTCCACTGGATGGTCTTGTTCAGTTCAAACATGCGGTCTTTCTTTGCCGTTGATTTGATGAACCAAGAGTCAAGTGGGTAGTAGAGCACAGGTTTGTCCGTGCGCCAGCAATGAGGATAGTTGTGTACATGCTTCTCAATCTTGAAGGCAGTGCCTTCCTCCTTCATTTCCAGACACAGCACCACGTTCAAGTCCATATCCTTGTTGGCTGCCTTCTCGTCGTACTTGCCTCCCTGATTGTATTTCGGGTCGTAAGCGTTCTTCACAAAGTCGCCACTATGCTTCCAGTAACTTTCATTCACACAGAGATTTACAAACTCCTCGTTCATGTCGTCCTTTATGAAATACTTGCCCGTGAAATCAACCATAGGACGGGTGTCGCCCACCTTGTCGATGATGAAGAGTGAGGGGATGCCCGCATCCTTTGCCACTTTAGCATCGTCGGCACCAAAGGTGGGTGCGATGTGTACGATGCCCGTACCGTCTTCTGTCGTCACATAGTCGCCAGGAATCACACGGAATGCCTCGTCTTCCTTCACCACCACCTTGTTGTTTTCCAACGCACATGGCTTCACCCATGGCATCAACTGCTGGTAGTGCAGACCCACGAGGTCGGTTCCCTTACCTCTCCAGAGGATTTCGAGTGGCTTTTCGTTGCCCTCCTCATCCTTCTCGGCTTGGAAGTAAGCAGAAAGGCGAGGTTCTGCCAAGATGTAGATGGCTTCCTCATCGCTGTATGGGTTCTTGCCTTTCAAAGCCACATAGTCAATCTTCGGACCGACACAAAGCGCGGTGTTAGATGGCAATGTCCAAGGAGTGGTTGTCCATGCGAGAATGTATGTCTTGAGGTCGTGAGGCATCTCGCCCAGCAATTCACCCTTTCCTTTCAGCCCTTCGCAAACATCCTTCACCAAGAACTGTGCCGTCACCGTCGTGTCCTTCACATCGCGGTAGCAGCCGGGCTGGTTCAACTCGTGGGAAGAAAGCCCCGTGCCAGCAGCAGGAGAGTAGGGCTGAATGGTGTAGCCCTTATAGAGCAATCCTTTGTTGTACAGTTGTTTCAGCAGATACCAAAGGGTTTCGATGTACTTGTTGTCGTAGGTGATGTAAGGGTGCTCCAAATCCACCCAGTAGCCCATCTTGTCGGTCAGTTCCGTCCATTCGTTGGTGTACATCATCACGTTTTTGCGGCAAGCATCATTGTAGTCGTCCACGCTGATTTTCTTGCCAATGTCCTCTTTTGTGATGCCCAGTGACTTCTCCACCGACAACTCCACAGGCAGGCCATGCGTGTCCCAACCGGCCTTGCGTTTCACTTGGAAGCCCTGCATTGTCTTATATCTCAGGAACGTATCTTTAATCGTTCTGCCCATCACGTGGTGAATGCCCGGATGTCCGTTGGCAGATGGTGGACCTTCAAAAAAGATGAATTGAGGACAGCCCTCGCGCTCCTCAATGCTCTTGTGGAACATATCCTCAGCGTTCCACTGTTCCAGAACCTCCTTGTTCACATCGGCGAGGTTCAGTTTTGCTCTTTCAGTAAATTTCATCTTGATAAGTGAAAAAGTGATAAGTGAACAATGAAAAATTTGCTACCGCACTTGCAATCTACCGACAGACAATCTCATGCGGCAGCAAATTTTTCACTTTTCATTTTTCGTTTTTACTTTAATTTTATATCTTTCAAATTCTGTTCCTTGCCGCAGTATCTGCACTTCAAGGTCTGCATGTCCTTGCGGTAGAAGACCGTCTTCATCGGTTCGTTGTTGGTGATGCACACGGGGTTGGCACACTTCACGATGTTGGTCAGCGATTCGGGCAGTGTCACTTCACGCTTCTCTGCCACTTCATAGTTTCTGATGACCGTGAGTCGGATGTTCGGGCAGAGCACAGCCAGTTTGCTGATTTCCGATTCCGAGAAGAACTTGCCAGAAATTTTAATCAGTCCCTTTTTGTTCATCACGTTACTCTTCAGGTTGTTGGCAATCACCACCTCCTCCTTGCATTCGCTCAGTTTTAGCAACTGTGCCACCGTGAAGAGTTTGTCCGTTGGTATGTGGTCGATGACGGAACCATTCTCCAATGCCGCCACCATCATGTTTTCTTTGTTCTGTTCCATATTGATGAAATTTAAAAGTGAAGAGTGTAAAGTGAAAAATTTGCTACAGCACTTGTAATCTACCGCCTGACAATCTCATGCGGTAGCAAATTTTTCACTTTTCATTTAATAATTGTCTCGTCTTTCTTCACATCCTCCAACGTGATGCCCAGCACATCGCAGATGAGTGCCTCGCGGGCATACAAGCCGTTCTGTGCCTGCTCGAAGTAGTAAGCGTGCTTTGAGTCATCCACGTCATATTCAATCTCGTTCACACGTGGCAGCGGATGCAGTATCTTCATGTTCTCCTTCGCCTTGCTCAGCATGTCTGCCCTCAAGATGTAAGCATCCTTCACACGCTCATACTCCATCAGGTCCGTGAAACGCTCCCTCTGCACACGGGTCATGTACAGAATGTCAGCATCGGCAATCGTGTCCTCCGTGAAGTCCTGCTGCTCGATGTACTTGATGTCGTTCTGCTTGCAATACAACTTGTACTCCTCGGGCATCTCCAACTCCTTCGGCGCGATGAAATGAAACGTCGGGTTATATTTCCGCATCGACATCAAGAGCGAATGCACCGTTCTGCCATACTTCAGGTCGCCCACCATGTAGATGTTCAGGTTCTCCAGCGTGCCCTGTGTCTTGTAGATGGAAT
>CALAVF010000117.1 GCA_937892315.1 uncultured Prevotellaceae bacterium
CCAATGCCTCTGCTGAATCACTCAACTCAAAGATCAAAGGCTTCAGGGCACAGCTCAGAGGCATACAGGATCTGCCCTTCTTCATGTATCGTTTGATGGTGTTGTTTGGGTAGGCGGTGTGTCAGGTCATCCACGGACTTTTGCAACTGAGCCTATCTTTCACTCCACCAGTGGCACGCCGAACACCAAGGGGTCGGGGATGGCGTTGGGCGAGTGGGGCAGGGGTGTCTGTGAGGCGGTGGAGAGGGTGAGGATGGAAATCTTCACCTGGGTTGCTTTGGCGAGTTCGCGGGCACAGGATGCGAGGGTGGCGCCTGTGGTGGTGACGTCGTCGATGAGGAGGAGGTGTCTGCCTTGGATTTCCCGGGGATGGGTGAGGCGGAAGATGTCTTGCACGTTGTCGATTCTGTCTTTGCCGCTCAGGGTGGTCTGGGAGGGGTTGTTGACGACGCGTCGGACGACGTTTCGGCAGATGGGCAGGTGGACTTCGCGGGCGATTCCCCGGGCGATGTAGTGGCTCTGGTTGTAGCCCCGCTGGAGTTGCCGCCGCCAGTGGAGGGGCAGGGGGATGATGCAGTCGATGCCCAGGAAGAAGCCGCTGTCCTTCAGTTGACGGGCGTAGAGGGCTGCCAGATGGGTGGCTACCTCGGGATGCTGGTGGTACTTGAGCAGATGGATGAGGCGGCGGGCTTTCTCTCCGTCGTGGTGCAGCATGGATGCGGCTCTCACCACGGGGATTTGCCCCCAGAAGCGTCGCTCCAGGGGTGAATGTTCTGACAGGTGGTGGTCGGTCAGGGGGAGTTCCACGTGGCAGGCTGCACAGAGGGTGTGCTCCTCGGGGTTGAGCCGCTGATGGCAGATGAGGCACCGTCGGGGCAGGAGGAAGTCGGACAGGTCATGAAGGAGTGTCACAAGTGGCTTTCGTTTTGATGGATTCATTCTTCATCGTCCAGGCTTCCCACCACTTTCAGGATTTCGTCCATCTCGAATCCTCTGCCCAGGGCGAAACGGATGAGTTTTCCTTTGATTTCGTAGTTGTTGCGTCCTTTCACGGTGGGTCGTTTCTTCTCGATGATGTCTCTGAGGGCATCGAGATGGTCTGTGTCTTCAATCTCCTGGAGGGCTTCCTCGATGTGGCGGGAGGCGATGTGACGCTGCCGCAACTCTTGTTCTATCCGCACTTTGCCCCAGTGGTTGTAGCGGAACTTGTCGCGGACGAAGGCATGGGCAAACCGCTCTTCGTCGGTGAAGCGTTCTTCTACGA
>CALAVF010000118.1 GCA_937892315.1 uncultured Prevotellaceae bacterium
CAGACGTGTGCTCTTCCGATCTGTAGGCATTGAGCACGCAGAATTCCATATTATTGATAACACCGCCGCCGTCGGCGCGAAGACCATCAGCGGATTGTCCATCAGATAGGATTGCCTGGCCGTGAGGAAATCGAAGAAAGAACTGGCGGGAATCGTCTGGTCTAGATAGACCTTGCCGTCCTCTCTACTTGTCCTCCACATCCACTGATGTGCAGCCACGAGGATTTGCTCCAGTGGCATTGCCAGAAGGCTTGTCCTCAACACGTCCTTTGCATAGTTTGAGCAGCCGTTCAATAAGGTAATCGTATCGGCATCAATGGCACTGGCTATTTGGTCAAGTTCTTTTACCTTTCGCTCCTTCCACTCCAGCATGAATTTGCGGTCTAACCCCTCCCAAGGCGTTCGTGTCTCTTTAGATTTGAACTGAGCTTCAAGCCGTGGCCAGATGCTGTTCACCTCTGCCGTAACACCACTGCCGGAGATTGTCGTGTTTTCCTCCTTGTTGCTGTCAATCAGTAGTGCCAGCGTGTCACCAACGGCAATAAAGGCAGGCGGAATGTCAGCCCCCTCAAAATATACCCATCCGGAATGAGGCAAGCGAATCTGTTCCAAGAAAGAACCATCAGGCTCAATATTGATCGTCCTGACAAAATCCTGATTGGAGAACTGGTCCGTTCCAAGCACATTAAAGGTGGAGGATCCGTGTTCCGTCCCACTCGTAAAACGCCCCTGCACCACAGCCTTGCCTGCATGGAAATGGTATTCATCGTATCCATTTCAGAGGTATCGCTGCCCCAAAGGGGCAAGACAAGACAAAAAGGACACGCTCGGTGTCGCGAAGGGGGTGAGTGTCTCACCCCCTTTGAGGTATACAGCACTGCATTCAGGAGGTGTTACTTTTCGGCAAATGTGTGGAAGGAGTGTGGCGGCAGAGTGGCGTTAAGGTACTTCTTCCGCAACTGGATGGTCACCTGCTGTGGTTCATTCGTCTGATTGCCAGCAACGACGACGAGTTTGCCATCAGAACGCTGGAAAGCAATGAGAGGGATACCCTTGGAGGCTTCACGAGGAGTGTAGGCAAGGACACGACTGCCAGGAGGCACTTGGTTGGAAAAGTGCTTGACAGCGTAGAACTCGGGCGTGTAGCGGAAGGAGCGGTTGGCAGACTTCACCTGCACAAGTGCATTCTGCTTCCACCCCCACGCACTTTGACCTTGGTCGCAAAGGATGAAGTTCCAGATGAAATATTCGTCACAACCTTTGCCGATGTAGTCGCAAAGGAGATGGAACGTGTGCTCACCAGCCCGCCAATCCATCGAGCCATTGCCACACTCGCTCTCAGAGGAGATGAGGTGCATGTCAGGATAACGCTGACGAAGTGCCGTGAGGTTGTCACGTCCCTCCCATTGCAGCCCCATGCCCGAGACCTCGCCCTGCAAGCCATCCATGATTTTCTCCACATAGTCGAGGCGGTTCGTGTTGAACGTGCCCACGTAGGTCTTCACCTCGGGATGCTTCTTTTGGAGGGTTGGCACCAGATAGTCACGGTTGAAGCGGATGGTGCCGTCAGCCGTCCATGCACAACCCGGATAGGGGGTGTAGGAGTATGCCTCGTTCTGATACATCACCATGTCGATGGGGATGTTCTCAGCAGCATAGAGGTCTATGAACTTGCAGAACATATCGGCGTATGCCTGCAAGTAGCGAGGATCTTGAATGAAATAGTCCTGCACCG
Organism: uncultured Prevotellaceae bacterium; assembly: GCA_937892315.1. Next base: position 1,736 of record CALAVF010000118.1, read on the forward strand.
CCAGACGATGCGGGAACTTGCCCTGCTGCTGACCCGCCATCTTCACCTCGTCCTCATCCAGTTCGTCGATGCCGTCGAAGAGCAGATAGTCCTTCTCCTTCGCTTGCGTGTTCCATTGGCTCGACATCACAGGGTAGTCGTTGTTGATTTTCATCCATGCAGGAGGACTCCACGGAGAGACCCAGAAGGTCATCTCAGGCTGGTACTTCTGTGCCATGCGAATCAACTGAATCACATTCTCCTTGTCATGCTCGATGTTGAAATAACGCAACTGGAAGTCGCCAGCCACCGTGTCGCACGAATACCACGCACGGCTGTAGTCGTTGGCATTCATCGTCAGTCGTCCACGGGTAAACTTCAAGTCGCCATCGGGGGCAAAGATACGACGCATCACCTCCTGCCGTTCCTCCTCTTTGAGCAAGCGGATGGCATCCAAGTCCAACTCGTTGAAGCATGTGCCCCAAGCCTTGAACTCATGCCCCTTTTCCAGTCCTGTCACGGTGAGGAGTGGCGACGTGGTGGCCTTTCCGCTCAATGCCACCTTCGATTCCTGCCACGGCTGTGCATCCGTGGTCGTGTAGTGGCGGAACGTCTGGGCATTCATACCCACCGACACCGCCCATGCTGTCAGCAAAACGATTTTCTTCATATTTTTCTTGATATCACCATGTAACCATACGATTATTTCTGTTCGTATGCCTCAATCTTGTCGGTGTTGGAGAGGAGGAAGTCGATGTCGTCGTAGGCGTTGATGAGGCAATACTTCTTGTAGGAGTTGATGTGGAAATGCTCGGAGTGACCCGTGGTGAGGTTGGTCACCGTCTGGTGGGGCACATCTACTGTCACCTCTGCCTGTGGATTTTGGGCGATGGTGTCGAAGAGTTCCTGCTGGAAGTCCTTGCTGACGATGACAGGCAGGACGAAGCAGTTGAGGAGGTTGTTGCGGTGGATGTCGGCGAAGGAACTGGAGATGACGACGCGGACGCCATAGCCGGAAATCGCCCATG
>CALAVF010000119.1 GCA_937892315.1 uncultured Prevotellaceae bacterium
CAAGACCAAAGGGCGTAGCGGGTGTAGATGCGAATATTGTTTTCACGGCTACAAGGATGTGTCTTTTGTAGCCACATTAGAAAGTGCTTAGAATGCCTTGTTAGTGATAAGGTTGAAGAAGAAATGAGGCACCGACGAATAAAAGTGAACCCCGAAAGTTTTTGTCTAACTTTCGGGGTTCACTTCTGTTTTGACACCCTTGTGCCTTATAATGGTATCCTTGATGTGTCGATTTAGAAGAACTTGTAGCGGTTGTCCTTCACGTTAGCCTTGAGGTAGAGGGTGTTGATGATGGCACTTGAAGCGGTGCGGAAGTTGTTGGATGCAACCGACTGCTGTTCTGCCTTGGCATCAAGTTTCTCTGATGTCTGAGACTTGTCAAGCACTTGGAAGAAGTACACACCATTGTTGCCCTTTACAGGACCTGCAAAGGCACCCTTGGCGGTCTTGGCTGCTACGGCACCAATGAGTGGCTCGGATGCACCGGTGGATGGGATGAAGGATGGTGCTGCGAATGAAACGTGCTTGATGGTGTCAATGACTGCATCTTTGATGTTCTTGGCATCGCCAATGCTCTTGACATTCTTGGCTGTTTCGTAAAGTTTCTCTACCTTCTTCTCCTTCTTGATTTCGTCAGTGAGAACATCCTTGAGTTTGTCAACAGAGCGATAGCCTGCCTTGTTGATGCCTGTGAGGGCCACGAGCAAAAGGTGGTCGTTGCTGCCGCATTCGTAGAGTTGAGAAAGATTGCCGATTTTGGCTTCGTCGAAGACCCACTTGAGGGCTTCACGAGTGGCACGGATGCCTGCGATGCTATGTGCAGAGGCTGTTACGTCTTCGAGTGGACGAACGGTGTAACCGCTCTTGGGTGCATTGGCCTCGACCTGCTCGAGAGTGGTGTTCTCTGCAACGAAAGAGGAGAATTTGTTGTATTCCTTGCTGTAAGTCTCGTCGGAGAACTTGAGTTCTTTCACGACTGCTGCCACATTGTACTTCGTGACAGGATTGGCGGTCTTGAGCACCTGAAGAATCACTGTCGAACCGTTTTCGAGGGTCAGTTTCTTGGTCTCGCCACTGCTCATTCCATAGAGGGTGTTGATGTAGAGAGTGTTGTCTGCGTCAAGTGCTGCACCTTCGTACTGTGAGGTTGCAATCCATGTTGAGTCGCCTACCTGGTTGTACTTCTTGGCAATGTCCTTGAATTGAGCACCGCCATTGAGTGCCGTCATAATGCTGTCTGCCTTCTTTGCAATGTCTGCTTCATCCTTGCCAATCACACCAATCTGGCGGAAAAGAACAGAGTCTGCTTGTGTGGTCTTGCCCAACAACTTATAAGTATAATAGGTGTTGGTCATGGCGTCGAAAGCAGGTTTTGTAACGGTACCTACTGCTGTAGAGTCGAGCGAAGAAGCAATCATGTTAGGGAATGCATCCTTTGTCTTGAACACGTCAGAGTAGGGGATGAGAGATGCTGCTTGGCGAACAGCGTTGCCTGCTGTTGTGTTGTTGGTTGCAGCGGTCAGTTTTGTTGCTGCATCGGCGAGGTCGTCCTCTGCGGCTTTCTTGTCTGCATCGCTTGCAACAACTTGTATATCAACAATCTTGATGTCGCGAGTTTCAACATACTGCTGATATTTCTCTTTGTCTTCATTATACTTTGCCTTGATTTCCTCGTCAGAAACAGTAACGGCATCATCTTTCACTGATGATGCTGGAAGGGCTGCCAAAAGGAGGTCTGCCTCAGAAGAACGACCTTCGAATGCCTGCTTGGCTTCAACGGGGTTAGAGAGGAAGCAACTGGAAAGGAGCACCTGATACTTCTGAGTGAGGAGTTGGTCACGAATCTGACGCTGTGCGAAAAGATAATACTTGTAGATCTTCTCGTATGCCTCAGGAATCTGAGAGCCAGAGTCTTTCAGTTTCTTGTATTCTGTAAGGAATGTGCTGACAGAAGAATAGTCGTAACGTCCTGTCTGCTGATTCATGAACACAGGAACCTGAAGCATCTGATTGTAGCCGCTTTTGATGACATCGGAAATTTCGTTATCTGAAACAGCGAGACCGAGTTCTTCACACTGCTTCTGAATGAGTTGTGACTGAACATGAGTCTGCCATGCTTCGTCCTTGATGCGGTTCAGTTCATCTTCGCTGAAGGAACTCTTCTGCTGGACGATTTCGTAATAGGTCTGAAGGTCGTCAATCATCTTCTGGTATTCCTGGATAGATACTGACTGACCATTCACTTCTCCAACCTGCTGGCTGGAATGCTGGAAAATGCTCTCAAGGCCTCTGAACAAGTCTCCTGCTACGAAGAGAAAGAGTGCCACGGCGATGACGGT
>CALAVF010000120.1 GCA_937892315.1 uncultured Prevotellaceae bacterium
GCATACACAGTGATGGAAAAGTTAAAGAAAGGATTGGAATGAAGCCTCGCCTGCGATGAGGTAATACTTCATTCCAATCCTTTCTTTAACTGTTCCATCACTGTGTATGCCGTCATGTCGAGTTGTATCGGCGTAACAGCCACATACCCATGCTCGTATGTCCATGTGTCGCTCTCATGGTCGTTCTCGTCGTGCGGGGCGTAATAGCCTGCAATCCAGTAGTATTTTCCTCCTCTCGGGTGGTCTCTCTCCTGCCACTCCTCATGCCAGTCACCCATACCCATCTTACAGATTTTCAAACCTTTCAGTTCGTTCGTGTCAGGCACATTCACATTCAGACAGACTCCGATGGGTAACCCTTCTTTCAGCACCATCTTCACCACCTTCTGTACGACTTCTATCATATAACCGAAATCAGCGTCGCAAGCCGTCTTCCCGCTTGAAAAAGCGATGGAAGGCACATGCTTGATGCACCCCTCTAAAGCGATGGACATCGTGCCAGAATAGTGGGCATTCACCGCACAATTGTCGCCATGATTGATGCCACCCAACACGAGGTCAGGACGGCGAGGCAGCAACTTCTCAAATGCCATCTTGGTGCAGTCGTTAGGCGTACCCGTACAAGCCCACACCGTCAGGCTTCCTTTCTCATCCGTCCCATCTTCGTGGCAGATAAAAGTGTTCCTCACGGGGTTATGGCTGCTGATGCTCATGCTCGCACCGCTCCTGCCGCTGTCGGGGGCAACGATGAATACATCGCCATACCCTCTGACCATCTCCGCCAGTTGTTTGATGCCTTCTGCCGAGTAGCCGTCATCATTACTAATAAATATCAGTTTTTCCATTTTTCTTGCTTTTTCTTGTGGCAAATTTACGCATTTTCTCTGTCTTTCTCACTGAAAAAAGAGAAAAATCCACTTTCCGAGAAAAAAAACGTCCAAACCTTTTGCCAGTTTCCGAAAAAGCACTACCTTTGCATCGCAATTCCGAAAGAGGGGTACTCATTTGGCGATTGCTGAAACAAAAATTGGGATATGGTGTAATTGGCAACACAACAGATTCTGGTCCTGTTATTCCTGGTTCGAGCCCGGGTATCCCAACCACAGAAAAGGCTTCAGAGATAGACTCCGAAGCCCTTTTTGTTGTTGGATGGTGTCTTCATTCTGATGCCACATTTTTCTTCTGCTATCATACTAAATGGCAGTTTTATTTTCTCTATTTACGCTCTATCCTCAATTTTTTACTAAAAGTTTTTGACTTTCAATAGAAAACTCTTACCTTTGTAGTCGGCTAACTACATAATCTATGGAGATTTTATTGGAAACCGAAAGTGAACAAGCAGCGGCATCCTTGGCTGCTGACATCCTTGATGATGTTGCTGGGAAACTGATAGAAACCTGGCATCATTGTCTGAGGGCTGTGGGTGACGACCCTGAATGCCCCTGTATCTTTCACTATACCGAAAAAGACTATAACGACGATAACAAACGCATCAAATTCTATGTTCATGAGTCGGGCACCCATGTATGCCTCAAACAAATCTGGCGGCATGGTTATCCTCCTGGCCGCCAAACCAAACTCTACCTTGCATCCACCCTCATCAACGTGCTTTTCATGCGTTACCCTACTCGGTTTAACGCCATCAATATAGATTGGAAATAGAAATCAAAAAGGCGGGACTCTCACAAATGGAAGAGTCCCGCCTTTTTGATTTGAGTCCTATAGAATTGTCCTTATATAAACATCCTTTCTTGCCTGATTAGATAGACAAGTTGTGCAAAATCTCCAGCAGGTTGCGGTCAATGGCACGATTGTCTTTGATGGCACGAGAGAAGGGAACATAGACAATTTCGTCGTTGTCGATGCCGACCATGACGTTGCGGAGTCCTTTCAGAAGTGCCTGGATGCTGGCAGCACCCATACGGCTGGCGATGATGCGGTCGTGGGCAGTAGGGTGGCCTCCACGTTGTGCATGTCCGATGATGGAGATGCGTACATCGAGTTCGGGGTATTGGCTCTTCACCAGTTCTGCGTAGTGCATAGCACCCCCCGTTTGTTCATTGGCTGCCACGAGCACGATAGAACTGCCTTTGGTCTTGCGGAATCCTTTCTGGATAAAGTGGTTGAGTTGTTCGTCTTCAATCTCGATGGTTGGCACGATGGCTTCTTCCACTCCTGCGGCGATACCACCATTGAGGGCAAGGAACCCTGCTCCGTCACCCATCACCTCGACGAAGAAAAGTCGCTCGTGACTGGTGGCTGTGTCGCGGATTTTATCGACCGTCTGCATAATGGTGTTGAGAGCCGTGTCGTAGCCGATGGTCGTATCGGTGCCACAGAGGTTGTTGTCGATGGTGGCAGGGATTGCAATGCACGGAAAATCAAACTCTTGTGCAAAGATGCGTGCACCTTGAATGGTGCCGTCGCCGCCAATCACCACAAGTGCATCAATCTCCTCTTTGACGAGGTTCTCGTAGGCTTTCTTCCGACCTTCGGCACTCTTGAAGTCCTTTGAAGGTGAGGACTTGAGGATGGTACCTCCATATTGCAGGATATTGCTCACGTTTTGGGTCTGAAACTCCACAATTTCGCCGTCTATCAAGCCTTTGTAGCCACGATAGACAGCCTTGACTCTCAGTCCGTTGTAGATAGCAGAACGGGTGACGGCACGTATCGCACAATTCATGCCTGGTGCGTCATTGCCTGAAGTGATGATGCCGATACATTTGATTTCAGCCATAGTATTTCGTTTTATACGTTTGTCTCTTTCTGGTTGCAAAATTATACATTTTCTGCAAATCCTCAAAACTTTTTGAAAGAATTTATTGCCGATACTACATATCTTGCCTCTGCCTCCGTCATGACTTGATTCAATGGCAGGCTCAATTCCTGCCGAGCAAGTTTCTCCGTGACTGGCAACTGTAAGTGGTTATATGCCGCGTAGCATTGTTGCTGATGAGGTGGGATAGGGTAGTGGATGAGCGTCTGTATCCCTTGCTTTTGTAGATAGGCCTGTAGTTCGTCCCGATGTTCCGTGAAGACAGGGAAAATGTGATAGACGTTGTTCTTGTCATCCATCTTTTGTGGCAACCGAACCAGCGGATTGTTGATACAATTATAATATGTACGCGCGAGGTCTTGCCTTTTCTGGTTGTCCTCATCCAAATATTGCAGTTTCACGTCCAATACGGCTGCTTGAACCTCGTCCAGACGGCTGTTTCTTCCTTGATACCGAGCCACATATTTCTTCTCAAAGCCATAATTCGCCATCGCACGAAGTGTCTCTGCCAGTTCTTCGTCATCCGTCGTCACGGCACCTCCATCTCCCAATGCCCCAAGGTTTTTCCCGGGGTAGAAACTATGGCACCCCACATCGCCCAGCGACCCCGTTTTTCGTTCCTGGTACTTGCATCCATGTGCCTGTGCATTGTCCTCGATGAGCAGGACGCCATGTTCTTGACAGAGCGTTGCCACTTGCTCATTGTAGGTGCAACGCCCATACAGATGTACCATCATCAAGGCACCTGTTTGCCGATTCATCGCCTTCCCCACTGCCTCCGTCGTCATCTCAAGCGTTTCTTCGTCCACATCCACAAATACCGGCTTCATTCCATTTTCCGTGATGGCTAACACCGTCGCAATGAACGTGTTGGCTGGCACTATCACTTCCGCCCCTTCCTTGATCCTTCCTAATGCCTTGTAGGCTTTCAGCGTCAGCGTTAAGGCGTCCAGCCCATTTGCCACGCCGATGCAGTATGGTGTGCCGATATATTCCGCAAAGTGCTGCTCAAACCGTCTCACAGCCTCCCCTTGCAGGTACCACCCGCTACCCACTACCTCTGCCACAACCCTTTGGATTTCCTCCTCATGCTGGGCCGTCACAGCCTTCAAGTCAAGATATGGTATATTCATACGTGTCGTAGCAGATGCCTCTGCCTCCAAATCCTTCTTTTTGGAATATCAGTTTTTCATTCAGGTTTTGCCCTCCGTTTTCTGTCGAGATGCCAAAGTCGAAATACTTGGCATTCATTTTCAGCACATCATACATGATGGCATCCACCGCACCCACCGTCTTGCCCTCTTCTGTCGCTGAGATGTATTGCGAATGCACCACCTGTTTCGTCAGGTACAGCAAGATGCCTGCCAGCAGTTTTCCTTCGCGGCTTTTGGCTACCAACAGCACAATATTCTTCGGAAACCTGCCCTGAAGCAGTTGTATTTCCTCCACACGATGTACCGGCACCACTCCGTGCGACTGCATCAGGTTCTTTGTCAAGATGTCCCAGAACCCTTCCAAGTCGTTCAACCGCTCTACCGTCAC
>CALAVF010000121.1 GCA_937892315.1 uncultured Prevotellaceae bacterium
GTTACCTCGATGCGTATCAATTCGTGTCGAGGTATTGTAATCATACAACACCCGTGCATGAATTGATACGACACGAGGGAGCGACGAAGGGTTTCTTTTCAAAGAGTGGTTCTCTTTATTTCTTTTTGGACAAGTACCCCAAGCATTCGCGAAGAATCTTGGCACCGAAAAGCCATAACGTTCCGAGATAGATGGCGGCGGCAAGGAGGATGCGTGTGATGAGCAACAGGAGCAGTCTTGCCCACGTGTTGGGCGTTTCTCCCCATGCGGTCAGAGGACGGGTGGCAAAGTAGGTGATGACCATCGTCGCGGTGGCGATGAGCAGGAAGGGAAGGATGTCTCTGAGGGCAAGGAGGAAGGGATAACGGATTTCTTGATAGAGGAAACGGTGCCAGATGCCGACCCAGAGAATGACGATGGCGACGTAGGCAATGACCATGTGGGTAATGATGCCACCGACTGCATGTATCATCAGGATGGAGCCGAGGATGGCACAGCCTTGTGCGATGATGTTCCACATATAGACATCGGACTTGCCACGCGAAATGATGAGGTTGTAGTAGAGGGTGGCAATGGGCAGGAAGGCTCCACCGATGCACAGAAGTTGCATGAGATGGGCTGAAGAGAGCCACTTCTCGCCGATGAGCACCACGATAAATTCGGGTGCCACGAGCGAAAGTCCGAGCATGACGGGGAAGGAAACAAAACAGGTGAAACGGAGCATCTTGGAGAAGGCTCGGCGGAGGCGAGGGAGGTCATCACCTACCTGCACAAAGGTGGGTTGTGCTACGCCTTGCACCATGCCGGTGATGGTGGAGGCTCCCATGGTGTTCCACTTGTTGGCTTGGTTGTAGGTGCCCACTTCGTGCTTGGTGTATATCTTGCCCAGCACGAGCGAGAAGATGTTGTTGTTCACGCCAATGAAGATGTTGGTAATGAGCATCTTGGATGAGAAGGCAAACATCTCACGGATGGGGGCGAATGAAAAAGGTAAAAGTGAAAAATGAAAAGTGAAAAATTTGCTACCGCACTTGTGCGGAAACAGGTGACAGATTGTTGCGGTAGCAAATTTTTCACTTTTCACTTTTACTTTTTCACTTTTTATAGTGGGTCTCCATCCGGAGAGCGCCCAACTGAGGATGCTGACCATGAGGTTGAAGGCGATGGTTTGGGTGGCAAGCCCCCAGTATGCCATGCCGTTGTATGCCATGGCGATGCCGACGATGCCCGACACGAGGAGCGACACCAAGCCCATCACCGCCAATTCTCGTTGGCGAATCTGACGGAACAGGATGGCTCGCGGCACGATGCTGAACGAGGCGATGAAGAAGCCGAGGAAGTAATAACGGGAAAGGTCGCTCAGGATGGGCTCGTCGAAGAATCGTGCGATGAGGGGGGCGCAAAAGAAGAAAAGAATGTAGAGGCAGAGACTCACCCCGATGTTGAACCAGAAGACAGCGTTGTAGTCCTGTCGGGTGGCATCACGTTTGTTGGTCAATGCTGTCACGAAACCGCTGTCTTGCAGGGAGTTGGCAATGAGCGTGAAGACAGCCAACATGCCAATCAGTCCGTAGTCGGCTTGCCCCAACCGACGAGCCAACAGGATGCCGAACACGGCGTTCAGCACTTGCGTGGCTCCGTTGTTCAAGGCTCCCCACAGGAATCCTCGTGCGGCTTTGTCTTTCAGATCAGTTGTAAGCATTGACGATTTGTCCATCGTAGCGGACTCGGTAGCGGTAAAGTCCTCGATGGGTGGCTGGTGGGTTGTCTTCTGAAATTTCGTAGATGGCTCCGTAATTGTTCATGTCGAACGTGGTGCCGCACTTCGAGCATTTGGCATAACCGTTGTCGCTGAGTGAGAGGCGACGGTCGGCACGGTCGCAGATGGGGCAGGCAAGGTCGTAGCAGAGGGCTTCGCCATAGTGTTTGGTGCCGACGATGAGACCTCCAAGCCCCAAGCCGAAGTTGGCGCTGAGGGCATCGGCGGTGTAGTCGGTAGAACTGCCAGTGCTGGTCATGGTGATTTTGGTCGCACCATTGACCACCCGTTTCCTGATGGTGGCGAACTGCCCGTAGTTGCCCATCACGTTGAACAACTCCGTATATTGAAGTACGGAGAAGTAGCAATAGACATACTCGCGTTTGGAGTAGGTGGAAGTGGCATCGTCAGAGCAACTGACCATGCCGATGAGGATGCAGAAGAGTGGGGCGAGACGCTTGATTAGAACCATAACTGTGGGTCAGAAATGATGTGGTCGATTCGCTCCATCTCTTCGGGGCTGAAAGTGAGGTTGTTGAGCGTGTCGAGGTTGTTCTCCAACTGCTTGACCGACGATGTGCCGATGATGCAACTGGTCACACGTTCGTCTGCCAACACCCATGCAAGTGCCATCTGGGCGATGCTCTGTCCACGCTCTTCGGCAATGACGGCAAGTTTCTTCACAGCCTCCACACGTTCGGGGGTCACTTGGCTCTGCTGGAGGAAACCTGTGCTGCGTGCGGCACGGCTGCCTTCAGGTATGCCGTTGTTGTACTTGCCTGTCAGCAATCCCTGTGCCAAGGGCGAGAAGCAGATGATGCCGCAGCCATTGTCGGCAGCCATCTGGAAGTTGTTGTTCTTGGCTTTCGGGTCGAACATTGAGCAACGATACTGAGAAAGTAGGCACGGCACGTGTGCTTCCTTCAGGATGTCATAACACTTCTGCTGTAACTCTGGCGGATATTTCGAAATGCCCACATAAAGAGCCTTGCCCTGACGCACCAAGTCAATGAGTGCCTGCATCGTCTCTTCGATAGGGGTCACTCCATCGTAACGATGGCTGTAGAAGATGTCGAAATACTCCAACCCCGTCCGCTTGAGGCTCTGGTCGCACGAGGCAATGAGGTTCTTGCGGCTGCTATTGCCGCCATACACGCCTGGCCACATATCGTGCCCAGCCTTCGACGAGATGAACATCTCATCGCGATGGTTTGCCAACTGATTCTTCAAGATTCTACCGAAATTCGTCTCTGCCGACCCCGGCACAGGCCCATAGTTATTCGCCAAGTCGAAGTGGCAGATGCCCCTGTCGAACGCCCTCACCACCATCTGGGTCGCCACCGAGAAGTCATCCACCGAACCAAAATTGTGCCACAAGCCGAGGCTCAGCACAGGGAGTTGCACTCCCGACCGTCCGCTGTATTTGTAAATCATATTCTTCTATTTATTTCTTTTCACCTGTTTCACCTTATATCCAACATCTTTGAGCATCGCAATGATGCCGCCCTCTCCATGCAAATGGGCTGCACCGAAGACGAACATCGTCGGGGATTGCTTCATGGCGACTTGCATCTTGGGAATCCACTTCTTATTGCGTCCAACCATGTCTACAGGATTTGAACTTATGAGCCAATCTCCCCTGCTGACAAAACTGTCGTAGTCGCCTTTCATCCAGCAGTCTGTTATTTCAGCCAAGACTTTCCATACGTCAAGCATTTTCTGCTTATACTCATCATAGTTGTTGAGGACACTTACGAGCGAATCCACAGAAGCATCCAACTCCATCGTTAAGCCCATCGTATTTGGAAGACTGTCCATTCTTGAAAAGTCGTCAAGATGTCCCACCGTCATTCCTCGCTGAATGGCTCTTTCAATGCTGGTTGCGTCGATGCGTGTGGAGTCTACAGGACCGCTGCTGCTAAACTCGGGGTACATCTTCATCGCCTCTGCTTCAATGGCATGGTTGAACATCAGCGTGAAAGCACTGGGTTTCAAGTTTGCTTGAGGTTTTATGTCTTTGTTGAATACCTCTCTTACTTTTCTGCGTAGCATATTGAACTGCTCTGTAGTCAACAAGTCTCCGATGGTCATGCTGTCGGGAAGAAAAAGGTCTTTTGTGGTGGAGGCTTTCGCTTGGTTGATGACTTGTTGGTCACTCAAGTTTTGCTCCGCATATAACTGGCGACATTGTGCCTCCGCCTCAATGTATTCGGGAATGCTGTCAAGCAGCGAGCCTGACAGCGTATGAATCGTGCCAAGCATATACGACGGCTCCTTCAGCCCCTTGCCACTGATGCGGAAGAGGAACTGGGCGTTTGTTGTGGCTGCTACCAAACAGAGCAGTATTGCAATGATTGCCTTCTTCATCTTTTGTTGCAAAATTTTCTTTTAGTTTTAATTTAGCAACTTCTTCACCGCTGTTTCCATCTTCTCGAACTTGAAGCCAGCCATCACGTCGTCCATGAGGGCTTGGATTTTGTCGTTGCAGAGGTTGCCGATGGAGCCTTCGTGGGTGTGGTGGATGTCCTTGTTGGGGGTGAAGTTGCCAGCCTCGATGTCGAG
>CALAVF010000122.1 GCA_937892315.1 uncultured Prevotellaceae bacterium
AGTTCAGACGTGTGCTCTTCCGATCTATTGTCTCCCTCCTCGTCGGTACAGAGGGCGTAGTAGATGCCTGAGCCGACCCGTCTGCCCGTCTTGTAGCAGCAGTTCCACGAGAACTCGCCACCCACGCTCGTGCCTTCCGTCACCAACTTTCCTGCCGCACTCACAATCTTCACGTTCGAGTTGTACATCAGTCCTGTGATGTGTACATTCCCTTGGTACTCAGGGCGTACAGGGTTGGGGAAGACCTTCAGGTTGTCCGATTTCATCCTGACAGCAGGGTCGGTGGCGTCGCCGTGGAACGAGCACAGTCCCTTGGTCGTGGCAATGAACACCTCGCCCGTCTCGCCGTTGATGGCGATGTCGTTGATTTCGTCGCTGATGAGCGGACTGTTGTCTGCCGTGAAGTGCTCAATCGTTTCCTGTCCGTCGGCACTGATGAGATACACGCCGTTGTTCAGCGTACCCACCCACTTGCGGTTGCCGCCGTCAATGGCAATGCACTTTACAGCCACACCGTTCAGCAGGTAGTCTGCCAAGTTGCTGCCGTCGTTGCGAGCCACCTTCACTTGGCTCAAGATGAAGTCATTCTGGAACACCTGGCTGGGGTCGTAACTGACAAACACGCCCTCGTTGGTGCCAATCCACATGGCTCCATTGGCATCCTCTGCCATGCAATAGTAGAGGTTGGGCGTGTAGCGTGTGCCGTCTTGGTTGTAGAACGAATAGAGGAACCTGTGTTCATCGTCTGCCTGCGTGTCTATCGTGCCGTTGGGATTCACCACCATGATGCCTGCCAGATGGCTGGTCGTCGTTCTTCGTTGCTGAATCCATGCCCATCCACGCTGGTCAAACACGATGTTGTCAAACGTCGGATAACCCGCAATCTCGTCATAGTAGTACGCCTTCCACGTGCCGTCTTTCTTCAGAATCCGCACGATGGTGTCACACTCGTTGTTGCACATCCAGATGTTGCCGTCCTTGTCATAACTCAGCCCCGTCACACGCACAAACCAGTCGGCATGGGCGTTGGTCGGCAGAATGCTCGTCAGCGGCGAGTTTTCGTTGCCGTAGTGGTTCACCAGTTGATAGTTCTGAAACTCGTAGATACCGCTCCGCATTGTGCCAAGCCAGTGATGCTCCGAGTCGAGTGGGTCCTGCAAGATGTCCGTCACGTTTTGATAGCCGTTTTCGCCCATCAGTTCGATGGCTGCATCTTCGTCGAAAGCCATCCACTTGCCGCCCTCATACTTCATCGCCGTGCCGGCATACTGCACGTTGGGGTAGTAGAAGTTGCCGCCAGCCACCAGCAGTCGGCTTCCCTGCATGTTGAGTTTGTAGGCATAGTTGCGTATGGGCGAGTCGGGCACGATGTCCTTCACCCGTTCCAACAGCGAAGCAGCCTCCGTCTTCTCCTCCTCCGTCAGCCCGAAAGTGACCGATGCAGAAGAGGACTTGGTCCAGTTGCTGATGTCCAGCAGGTTCTGGCTTCGGTCGCCCTCCATCACCCCCGCCGCCGTCTTGGCATAGATTTTCCCGTTGGCGATGGTGGCGTTGGTCACACGGCTGCCCAGGGCGTAGAAGTCGATGAAATACCTCTTGGATAGGTCAATCAGCACCAGTCCTGAATTGACGCTAATGAGTGCTTCATTGCCGATGACCTTCAGTTCGTTCAGCGTCTTGTCTGCCATCGACTTGTTCTTGATGTCGGGCATGTTCCACGTCTCGCCGTCCAAGCCCAGCAGGTCGATGTTGCCGTTTTCGTAAACGACGACCAACTGCTTGGTGTCCGCCGAGTAGGCGATGTCGTAGATGCCGAAGTCGCTCAGGGCTTCCGTCTTGTCATACCGCTCTACGGTCTCGTCCTCCGTGTCGTAACTGAACAAGTCGCCGTTGGCAAGCACGAAGATGCGTGCATCTGCCTTCACCGCCTTGGTTGCCTGATGGTAGGAGGCATAGATGGTCCATTCGTCCGCCCGCATGGGGGAAGCGAAGAAGATGCCACAAAGAATCAGCAAGAGTGTTCCTATCGTAAATCGTCTCATATTCATTAAAAATTCTTGTCAGATACTAGTTGTTACCTCGATGCGTATCAATTCATGCACGGGTTTTGTATTCATTTCAATGCGGTACACGAATTAACTCGTGTACGGGTATCGCCGAAAGGGGGTTCCTCCTCTTGCGACTTCCCCACACTAAAAAGAACGAATTTTTCCTCATTTTATTGCCTTCACCATGCGGTCGTTGCCAAACATGTCCTGTCTCAACTCCACCTCCCGATAGCCCAACCCTTCCAGCAACTGCACCACCTCCCTGCCAAACCGCCTGTTAATCTCGAAGAACAGCATCCCCCTCTCTTTCAGCATTTCCCGTCCCATCTCCGCAATCTTCCGATAGAACACCAGCGGGTCATCATCCGACACAAACAACGCCTCCCAAGGTTCATGCCCCACTACATTCATCTCCATCTCCTCCCGCTCCACCTCGCAGATGTACGGCGGATTGCTCACTATCATATCGTAAGGGGTAAGTTTTTGAGTTCTTGTTTTTTTGAGTTCTTGAGTTTTTGAGTTCGGGTCAAGGTTCAGCACATCCACCCTTCTAAACTCCACCTCCACCCCACATATCTTCCCGTTCTCCCTTGCCACCCTCAACGCCTCCTCGCTCACATCCCAAGCCTCCACCTTCACCCCCTCCACCTTCTTCGCCAAAGCCACCGCAATACACCCACTTCCCGTCCCCACATCCAACACCCTCATTTCCTCTCTCCGTCTGTCCTCTTCCTCACCATCCCTCTTGTCCTCCATGCTGCAACACTGTTGCAGCCCTCCCCCCTCTCTCTCTTCTTCTTTCCCCTTCTCCCTCTCTCCCCCCTCCAGGTTCTCCATGTTGCGACGCTGTCGCAACCCCATCTCCTCCACCACCCATTCCACCAACTCCTCCGTCTCCAC
>CALAVF010000123.1 GCA_937892315.1 uncultured Prevotellaceae bacterium
GTGACGATGCGCACATGCGAGCGGGTGTAGATCATTTTCAGGTCCTGATACCAAAAGAGCTTGTCGGAAAACATAGTCTCCTCGCTGCCGAAGTTCTTCACAATCACGTTGCCGGCGGCTTCGATCAACTGGCTTTTGCCGTAGCTTTTGCCGTAGTCGGCGTGAAGCTCGGTGGTTTTGCTGCCTTTGTCGTACATATACACATCGAAGCCCAACGGGAACTCCATGATGTCGTCCTCGGTCACGGCATCGGGGGCAGCCTCCTCCTGATCTTCTTCCATGAACATCTGGATGCCGTTCTTGATGCTTCGGCTTGTGTCAATCATCATGCCTTTTACACCGCCGTTGCGACGGAAGGCTTCGTAGGCTCGTTTCCGTCTGATGCGTGACAGTTTCATGCCGCGTCGGCACCGCTTGAGCCATGCCCAAAAGCCTTTGGCACCTTTGACGATGAGTTGACCGATTTTCTTGATGGTCGGTCGCAGGTGGATAATGCCTTGCACGGTGGCTTTGATGCCGATGATGATGCCTCGATAGGTGGCTCGGATGGCGACTTTGATGCCGTGCCAGGTGGCTTTGGATCCGATGGCGATACCTTTCAGGATGGCTTTGCCGGCAATGATGCTCCATTCGCCCACTTTTCGGGTTGCCATCTTCAGCCACGCCTTGGTCTTGGCGACTTTCTCTTGGGTATTGTTGTCGTGCCACCACGCATTGAGTCTGTCCCAGCCTTTTTCGCCAGTACGGATGCACCACAGCACACCTTTCAGGAACTTTCGGATGAGCCAAAGGAGGATTTTCCACAGGAGTACAAGAATGAGTCGCAGCAGTTCACGCCCCAGTTGGGCGGCACTTCTGCCCGAATATTCGTCCTGTCGGTGTTGTCTTTCTTCTTCTTGTCTTTCTTCTTCAGTCATGTTGGTCTGAATGTCCTGTCTGTTCAATTTTGTGTGCGAAGTTAATGTAAAAAAATAACTTTTTGCTACTTTGTTGTATTAAAAGTATTTAATTCCTCATTTTTCTATCAGCAAGAGCACGGCAATGACGACGAAAAGCACTCCTGTCACCCCGTTCAGCCATTGTTGGAAGTGTTCGAATCCTCGGCTCAACCGTTCCGCCCCATTCACGGCTTTGTTCATGATCCATGCAATCACGACCACGGGCAGGCTGGCGGCAAGGGCAAACACGAGCGGAACGATGGCTCCCACATGGCTCGAAAGGCTGAGTGGAATCATCATGCCGAAATAGAAGATGGCACTTTCGGGGCAGAAAGCGAGTGCCAAGGTCATGCCAAGCACCAGCGATCCAAGCGGACCGTTACGTTTGATGATTTTTCCGCTGTTGTGGCAATTCTCTCCGTCGTGGTGATGATGGTGGAAGGCTCTGTAGATGAGGTAGACGCCTAAGGCAATCAGCACGTAAGGCACGGCGATTTCTGCCCACGAGAGGACTTGTTGCAAGCCTTCGATGTTCTTGCCGCCACCAATCAGACACATGGTTATCCAACCTAAGAGGGTGTAGGTGACCGTCCTGCCGAGGGCATACACGATGCCGTCTGTCAGCCCCTTGCCGTTACGGTACTCGTAAGCCAATGCTGACACGCTGATGGCGAGTTGACAAGGATTGAGTGCCACCAGCACACCAAGCACAAATGCAGCCAACAGAGGGAGGTCTGCTGACTGCAAGAGTGCATCTGTTATGTCGTTGATATTTAACTGCATAAGAGTAAGATGATGACTTGCGCAGTGATGATTCGAAGGAACATGGACAGCGGATAAACGGTCGAATAGCCCACCGATGGGATGCCGTTGTTGGCTGTAGCGGTGCTGAATGCCAATGCCGGTGGGTCGGTTGTGGCACCACTCATGATACCCATGATGAGGAAGTAGTTCATCTTCCATTTGATGCGGGCAAAGATGCCCATGATGACCAGTGGAATGACGGTGATGAGGAAGCCCATCCACACGTAGTGAATGCCGCCATTCAGCACAGTATCGACGAAGTTTCCACCTGCCTTGATGCCCACGCTGGCAAGGAAGAGAACCAGGCCAATGTCTCGTATCATCAATGAAGCGGAGTTGGTGGTGTATGCCACCAGTTTCAGTTTGTAGCCAAAGCGACCCAACAGGATGGCAATGATAAGCGGACCGCCTGCCAAGCCAAGTTTTACAGGCATGGACATGCCAGGTATGTTGATGGGCAGCATACCGAAGATGATACCTACCAAGATGCCTACAAAGAGGGTCAGGAGGTTGGGCTTGTCAAGTTGCTGCTTCTTGTCGCCAATCTTGTTGGCAAAGCGATCAACGGCATCTTCGGGACCAACCACAGTGAGGATATCACCCACCTGAAGAATCACGCTCGGGCTTGCAAATAGTTCAATACCAGAGCGATAAAGTCGGGTAACATTTACGCCGTACATCGAACTTGGGTGCAGACTGCCGAGCGTCTTTCCGTTGATGCTATCTTTGGTCACGGTGTGTTTTCTTGAAGCCATAGGCACATCCTGCTTGTCCCATTCCACCTTAACCACAGGCCCGATGAATGCCACAATCGCATCGGCATCTTCTTCGGCACAAACAATGTAGAGTTTGTCGTCAACATTCAACAGGGTTTCCTTGTTGGGGACAATGACGTGCCCATTGTGGAGCATACGAGAGCATACGAAATCGCGTCCGATGAACCCCCTCACTTGCAGGATGGTCTTCCCTGAGATGGCAGGGTTGAAGACGTTCACCGTCATCAAGTGTGGCTTGATGGCTTCATTGTTGTTCTTCTTGTTGAAATGCTCTTCTTCTGTCTTGAAGTTGACCTTGAAAAGATAACGGATAAGGATGATGCTACCGATGATGCCCACCACGCCGAGAGGGTAGGCACAGGCATAACCGTTGGCAATTACGGGCACACCGCCTGCAAACGGATGAATCTGGTTGATTTGTTCCAGTGCAGCATTGGCGGCACCAAGTCCAGGGGTGTTCGTCACCGCTCCACAGAGTGTGCCGACCATCATCGGCAGGTTGTTGGCGGCAGGGATGACATTTCTAAGAGCGTAATAAAGTACGAGCATCACTGCGATGTTCAGCGCCACAATGCCTGCTGCCACCCCGTTTGCTTTCAAACCGCCCTGTTTCAGCGACGTGAAGAACGATGGACCGACCTGCAGACCGATGCTGAACACGAACAGAATGAGCCCAAAATCTTGAATGAAGTTGAGTACAGCCGCATTCTCTTTGACACCGCCACGCATGAGCAGGTCACCCGCCAAAATGCCGATAAAGAGAATCCACGTCACACCCAGTGACACACTGCCAAACTTGATTTTGTTGCCAAGAAAGACACCCAAAGAGATGACCAGTGCGTACAGAATCACTGTGTGTGCAACGCCACCCCCTGCTGTAAACAGTTCAATCAACCAATCCATATTGTGATGTTATCATTTTTTTCGGAGTGCAAAGTTATCACTTTTTTTCGGCTTTCACGTTCTTCACGGTGAAATTTTCCACATATTCGGTGTGGAAATCGGTATTCTTGGCACGAATAGTCAAGTTTTCAAAGGTGAAGTTGCTAAGATGGTACTGGTCTTCCTGTTGTTTCACATTGAAAAAAGCGTCGCAATCGAAAGTGATGTTCCGCATCGTAATGTGGTCAGAGTAGGACATGGGGACGCTCTCTCTGCCTTTCAGGTCGTAAAACTGTGTCCACGGGGCAACCAGAATGAAGTTCTTGCCGTTGCCCTCGATGTCTTCAACCGTAACGTATTCATACTGTTGAGGTGTGTCAGGACGCATCTTTAGCCACAGCAGGTTGTTTGCCTCATCCACTTTGATGCGACGCAGAACGATGTTGTGGTCATAGTTCGACTCGCTGCCCAAGGTCAAACAGCCGTGGCAGAAGCCGTACTCGCAGTCCTCGATGATGATGTTCTCGTTGCCTCCGTCGCCCACCATTTCGGGGAACTTGTTGATGTCTATGCCATTGTAGTTTGTCCGCCAGTAGTCAGCGTACGGCCCCTTGCCGCCTTTGATGGCTACGGCATCGTCGTTCACACTCATGTAGCAGTCTTTCACCAGTACATTCTTCACCACGTCGAGGTCGATGGCATCGGTGCTGGGGGCTTTCACGGGTTTGGCTGGTGAGTAAATATGCAGACGCAGCAGTTTGACGTTCTCACTGTTATAAATGTGGGTTGTCCAGAATGGTGAATTTTGGAGTTTCACGCCATCAATCTGCACGTTCTTGCAGTTGCTCACATAGACCAATCGAGGTCGTTGTTCGTCCTTGTTCGTGCATCGGGGATTCCACGAACGGCGCTCCCAGAAGTTTTTCCAGAAGGTGTAGCCATTGCCGTCGATGGTGCCCTTGCCCGAAATGGTGAATCCGTCCAGCCCGTCCGCATTGATGAGGGCGGAGTAGTAGAGACAGGTCTCGCCTTCAATGCGTGTCTTCAGGATGGGGTAGTCGCTCGGATTGTTGCTGCCCATCAAGGTTCCGCCATCGTAGAGATGCAGATGAACGCCTTGCTTGAAGAAGATGGCTCCCGTCAGGTAGGTGCCTTCGGGCACCACCACCACACCGCCTCCATCGGCAGCCACCTTGTCGATGAGTGCCTGCAGTTCGGCGGTGTGCAGCCGTCCGTCGTTCACCACGCCGAAATCCGTGATGCGGTATTGCTTGCCCAGTGTGTTGACATCGACAGGGGCGGTCTGTCTGAACCACTCGCCAATCTCTGTGCCGTCAGGCCAGAGGTCGGCTGACTTTTTGGCGAAAGATGGCATGCACAGGAGTGCACATGCCATCATTGTTAAGAGTCTGTTCATGTCAGATTCGTTCAGATGATAGGGTTATTCTTTTGATGGTTAGTTGATGGATAGGTTACAATTTGATGGCTGTCTCGAGTGCCAGCGTCATCATTTCGGTGAACGAGTTTTGACGCTCCTCGGAGGTCAGTTCCACGTGGCTGACAAACGAGTCGCTGATGGTAAGCAGACAGGCGGCACGCTTGCCGAGCATGTTGGCGTTGTGGAAGAGGGCGAAACTCTCCATTTCCACACAGTCGCTTCCAGTGCGTTCTGCCAGTTCCTGCCATGTGCCCTGCGACGGGTCGGAATAGAAGACATCGCTGGAGTGTACCACGCTCATTTTCAGTTCAATGCCCAGTTCTTTGGCTTCCTGCTTGATGGCGGCATTCAGTTCTGCGTTGGGCAGGATGCGGTTGCTCTTGCAGCCACCCTGGATGAGCGCGAAACTGGAGTCGCTCACGGCACTCTCTGCCAGCGTCACATCCATCACTTTCAGCCAGTCCTTGTAACTTCCTGCCGAACCGATGCGGATGATGTTTTCCACGCCGTAGAACTTGAACAACTCGTAGG
>CALAVF010000124.1 GCA_937892315.1 uncultured Prevotellaceae bacterium
GAGAACGTCTCCGAACGTCTGGCGGTAGAGACGGTGTTTTCCACCGTCTCTCAAAAGTGGAGAACGTCTCCGAACGTTTTGGTAGTACGATGTACGCCGCTTATGCTAAGTACCTAAGGACAAAAAAGAGGTATTATTCCCTTAAATGAAAAAGTTTTTATTGCCGGCAGCCATATTGGTTGCCTTTATGTCGTGTAGCGGTGAGAGACACGAGGAAGAACCGCGTTCTGCCGATGATAGGATCGGCAATATTAGTCGTTCGACTATAACTATTTTCTCAACTTACAGCGCGAGTATTCAGGGACGGCAGGATATTGCTATTCTGCCCGAGATAGCAGGTCGTTTGGTCGAACTGCGCGTGCATGAAGGTGAACAGGTGAAAAAGGGTCAAGTGTTGTTTGTGATTGACCAAGTGCCTTTCCTTGCAGCGGTGGAGACCGCGAAGGCTAATGTGCAGGCAGCGGAAGCGGGTCTGTCGGCGGCGGAATTGGTGTATAAGAGTCGTACTCAGTTGTACAACGACTCTATCATCTCGGAATATGAGATGTTGCTTGCGAAGAACGAGTGGCTCTCTGCCAAAGCGGGCTTAGCTCAGGCAAAGGCTGCTCTTGTGATTGCGGAGAACAACCTCAATTACACGGAGGTAAAGAGCCCGTCGGACGGCGTTGTAGGAACGCTGCCATTGCGCGTAGGTGCGATGGTTGCGCCGTCAATGCCGCAGCCGCTGACGATGGTGAGCGACAATACTGAGATGTATGTCTATTTCTCGATGACGGAAGGTCAGATGATGCAGACCATTCGTCAGTACGGCTCACCCACGCAGGCACTGACGCAGATGCCCGATGTGTCGTTGCAGTTATGCGACGGCTCGCTTTATACTCACACCGGTCGAATCGAGACATTCAGCGGCGTGATAGACCGCCAAACAGGTGCCGTAAGTGTGCGTGCTGTGTTCCCTAATCCTGAACGACTGTTACTCTCAGGCGGGTCGTGCGATGTGGTCATCCCGCAGGAGTTACAAGATGCACTGGTCATTCCGCGAGTGATTGACGGCAAGGCGGTTTCGACGATGGTGAGTGTCGTGCCGGTGGAAGACGGCAAGCGTTATATTGTGACCAACGGTCTGCAAGCCGGCGACAGGATTATCCTCCGCGGCGCAGGACTCGTTCGAGACGGAGAGGAAGTAGAGTAAGGTACGAAGTGCCTACGCTATTTAAATTGTATTTAAACGGTATTTAAACAGTATTTAAATAGCGATAGCGGCACTTCGTGATAACGTCTCCGAACGTAGCACCTTCGTACATCTTAAATCGTAAAATCGTAAATATTTTCATGAATAAATCTCGTTTGACCGCGACTATTCTTTCCATCTCGCTCCTGACCGTTATGGCGGGAGCAGCGGTAGCTCCGGCGTTGGGCGCAGTACGGGACTATTTCTCTGATGCGAACCCGCTGTTGGTACAAATGGTTGTGAGTATGCCGGCACTGTTTATTATCCTTACGAACTTCTGTTTCCCGTTGCTTTGCCGCCACTTGCGCACGCGCACCTTATCTATTGTAGGTCTGCTGCTGTATGTGGCTGCCGGAGCCGGAGCGTTCTTCGCGGACAACATTGTGTCGCTGCTCGTTTTCCGTGCGTTGCTCGGCGTAAGTGTAGGAATGTTGATGCCGCTTTCCACCGGTCTGTTAGCCTATTATTTCGCACCGCAGGAGATGGCTCGTCTGATGGGTCTGTCTGCCGCGATGAACCAGATGGGCGGCGTGGTAGCAACGTTGTTGGCGGGCGTATTATCGTCCATCGCATGGAACTATGCGTTTCTGGTCTATCTGTTAGGGTTGGCGGCACTCGTAATGGTGGTGCTATATCTGCCTAACGAGCACTTGCAGCCCTCTGCCTCCGCCAAAGCAGGCACGATGGCGGTGCTGAAGCATTTTCATCCTTCTGTAGTGGGAATGTTACTGCTGATGACCATTTTCTTCGTCTATCCGACTAATTTTGCTTTGGTGGCTCGCTCGTTGGGGTGGTCGCCTACGTGGATTACGGGTGTGATGGTCGGGTTAGATGTAGTAGCGTTCTTTGTAGGGCTGGCTTTCGGTAAGTTAATGAGTACCTTCCGCGTGATAATCAAGTATTTTGCGCCTATTGGGTTCCTCATCGGCTATGGTGTGATGGCACTTTGTCCGACGGCTGTCGGACTGATGGCGGGGTCGGTACTTATCGGTCTTGCCAACGGCGTAGGAGTACCATATTTGAATACCATTGCCGGCATCAAAGGCGGCAAGGACAGTACGACCACCGTTATGCCGATGCTTTCTGCCGCGCTTTATCTGGGGCAGTTCGTCTCGCCGCTCATCGTGATGCCGACGGCACTATACTGCTTCCCCTGCAATCCGAGCGGAGTATGGTGTGTCGCTGTAGGCTTGTGCCTGCTCTTCCTTCTGCAGACCTTCCTCACAAGGAAATTTCACCGGCTACCGCCGGAATAGTACATTGTAATTTGTAAATCGTAAAATCGTAAATCCTCTATATGTACACAATCCAAACCAACGCCTCTGGCACACGCTCCATCGACGTGACCGAAGAGCACCTCCTGACCATCGAGAAGTACGCACTTCTCAAAGGGCTCGTACCCTCCAACGGCATCGTGGATGAGACCACCCTCGAGACTCTCAAACATAATGTCAAGTCGCTCATCCTCAACAATGCCATTGAGGATAACAAAGACCTCTGCGACCTCTGTTTCAATGTCCTCTACCACGACAACATGAAGGTGTTTGGACTGAAAGAACTCATCATGCTCTATGTGGGATGGAGAGACAGCAAGGACGAAGCATGACTTGGTTACCCACCACAAAGAAAGAACTTGAGCGTCTCGGCTGGGATTACCTCGATGTCATCATCTTTTCTGGCGACGCATACGTGGACCATCCGTCTTTCGCCATGGCAGTCATTGGCCGCATTCTGGAAGCAGAAGGGCTGCGTGTTGCCATTGTGCCACAACCTGACTGGCACGGCGACTACCGAGACTTCAAGAAACTGGGACGACCACGGTTGTTTTTTTGCATTGCCCCTGGGGCCATGGACTCGATGGTGAACAAATACACCGCCAACAAACGCCTTCGCTCCGAGGATGCCTATTCGCCCGATGGACGGCACGACCTCCGTCCCGAATACCCCACCATCGTTTACACCCGCATCCTCAAAGAACTCTATCCCGATGTGCCCGTCGTGCTGGGCGGCATCGAGGCGAGCCTGCGTCGCCTCACTCACTACGACTATTGGCAGGACAAACTGCAGAAGTGCATTCTCTGCCCCTCTGGTGCCGACCTGCTCATCTACGGCATGGGCGAAAAGCCGATGGTCTCTCTGGCACAACTGCTGATGGAACAAGATTGCGAAATCGACGTGAAGATGTTCCGAAACCTCATGGCTCGATTCCCTCAAAAGCAAACCGTTTCCCTGCTGAGGAAGAACGAGATACCTGGCGGCATCCGTCCCGACGACATTCTTCTGCACAGCCACGAAGAATGCCTCCGCAACAAGAAGGCACAGGCGGAGAACTTCCGTCACATCGAAGAAGAATCAAACAAATATTCTGCCCAACGCATCATCCAGGAGGTAGATGGCATGTATGCTGTGGTCAACTCGCCTTATCAGCCACTCACTCAGGATGAACTCGATCGCTCGTTCGACCTCCCCTACACACGTCTGCCCCACCCCAAATACAAGGGCAAACGCATCCCTGCCTACGACATGATTAAGTTCTCCGTGTGTCTGCACCGAGGCTGTTTTGGCGGTTGTGCCTTCTGCACCATCGCTGCCCATCAAGGCAAATTCATCACCTCACGCAGCAAAGAGAGCATCCTTCGCGAAGTGAAAGCCATCACTCAAATGCCTGATTTCAAAGGCTATCTGAGCGACCTCGGCGGACCTTCTGCCAACATGTATGCCATGCATGGCAAGAACCTCGACCTCTGCCATCAGTGCAAACGCCCCTCCTGCATCCATCCTCAAATTTGCAAGAACCTCAACACCGACCACTCCCAACTGCTCGACATCTACCACGCCGTCGATGCACTGCCCGGCATCAAAAAGAGTTTCATCGGCTCAGGTGTCCGCTACGACCTCCTGCTCCACGACACAGGCGACGAACGCACCAACAAAGCCAACCGCCGCTACACCGAAGAACTCATCACCAAACACGTCAGCGGTCGCCTCAAAGTTGCCCCCGAACACACCTCCGACCGTGTGCTCCACCTCATGCGGAAACCCTCTTTCCGCCTTTTCTACGACTTCAAACGCATCTTCGACGACATCAACCGTCGCAAGAACCTCCGCCAACAAATCATCCCTTACTTCATCAGTTCCCACCCGGGCTGCACAGCCGAAGACATGGCAGAACTGGCTGTCCTGACCAAAGACCTCAACTTCCAACTCGAACAGGTGCAGGACTTCACCCCCACCCCCATGACCGTCGCCACCGAGACATGGGCCACTGGCTACCACCCCTACACCCTACAGCCCGTCTTCTCCGCCAAGAGTCCCGAAGAGAAGCAACGCCAACGACAATACTTCTTTTGGGATAAAAGATAAATAAGTTTTTCGCTGTACTTTTTATATAAATCCACCAAAAAGGATGGTTCACAACATTATTTTACGTATCTTTACCGCAAAATTCCAAAAAATATGCTGAAAGAGACGTTCTTATCATTGTGCTTTACCCTCATTGGAGGAATAGGCGTGAAGGCACAGACGCAGGCGATATTCACCACCCGCACCACGGCCGACATTCCCTACCGCATCCCTGCCATCACCACCACAAAGGACGGTACGCTGGTGGCTGTCGCCGACTACCGTTTCTGCCGTAGCGACATCGGGGCAGGACGCATCGATTTTCATTTTCGCCGTTCCAAAGACAACGGACAGACATGGGGCAACATCTACATTCCCACGACAATGCAAGGCGATGGCGACCTGACTCCAGGCCATCAGGAAGCAGGCTACGGGGATGCCGCATTGGTGGCCGACCGCAAGAGTCAGCGTATGTTGCTGCTATGCTGCTCAGGCGGTCCACTGTTTGGCTACAGCACCACCGAGCACCACCAAGGCATGGCTCGCTTCCGAAGCGAGGATGGCGGAGAGACATGGAGCGAACCTGAATACATCGGTGAGGAAAC
>CALAVF010000125.1 GCA_937892315.1 uncultured Prevotellaceae bacterium
GTCCGCTCTTCTCCAGATCCTTTGCCTCATCCATGAAGAGGTCGGGAGCCAGCACAACGCCGTTGCCGATAATGTTCACTTTGTCACCTTGGAAAATGCCCGATGGAATGGAACGAAGGACATACTTCTGACCTTCGAACTCGAGCGTGTGTCCAGCATTAGGACCTCCCTGGAAACGAGCCACCACATCATAGCGTGGTGTCAACACGTCCACCACCTTACCTTTTCCCTCGTCTCCCCACTGGAGACCTAAAAGCACATCTACTTTCATTGTTCTATCTTTGTTTTTAGAGTTATTGTCTTGCTTGTATGGATTCTCTCATGTCATTTGAACCATTCTGCCGCTTTCGCCAATTCTTCATTGATTTTGGCAAATCGCTTCTCCTCTCTCGTCATGCTTGCCTGTTTCTCCTTCTCCATCTTCTTCTTCAGACGGGCGAGTTTGGCTTGGCAGATGTTGCAGATGCCGTAGATGTAGGTGTTGCATCGCATCTTCTTGAACCTTGGCGTTCTGACTTTCGATGCCGCTTGCTCGATGGACGAGTCGTGTAAGTCCCATATCTTGTTGCATCCAGTGCAGATGTAATGGTGATGGGCAGATTTTCTGTAGGCACATTCATACAGCGTGGCACCGTCCATCTGGTGGTTGTACAGCAATCCGCATTCTACCAGCAGGGCGAGTGTGCTGTACATGGTGGCACGGCTCACATGAAAACTTTCAGGCATCATGGCAAGAATCTGGTCGGCACTATGGTGCCCCTCCATCTTCATCACCACATCCAGAATGGCGTAACGCTCAGGCGTCTTCCTCATCTGCTGTTCGGTCATGAACTGAGTGAGGATGTCTCGGGGCGTTTCCGTCTCCTGTGGCGTGTCTGTTTTGGCTTTCGTCATGGCTGCGGTACACAATACGGGGTACAAATTTACTGCTTTTCTCTGGGTGTCACAAATAATCTGCCACTTTTTTGACTTTCCGTGCGTTATCTTCACTCAGAGAGGCAAAAATCTGCAATGCTTTCACAGCATATCGGTTGTTGAGCGAGGCTCCTGCTTGGTCGAGGAACTCATTTTCGGCACTTTCGTCGAGGGGCTCTTTCCGCATCAGGTGGCAGAGGGTCAGATAGCCGCAGTTTTGCAGCATCGAATCTTCGCCTGCAATCCATTGGAAGGCTTTCACGCTGGCATACGGCAGACGTTGCATCAGATAGAGGCAGAACATCGTGGCGATTTCTTCCGTTCGGATGCCTTCCGCCCAGATGTCGCATAGTTCTTCAGCAAACGCCTCGGCGGGCATGAGCATACACGCCAGAATCTTACATTCCCTCACGCTTTCATTCCACAATGCCTGTGCCAACTCCCGACTTCCCTCAAAATCCTTGGCAATCGTCGCCAGACGTGGCAACTCCACGCCCCAGTTGACGCGGTAGTCTTCCGTCTGCCTCGCATGGGCTGAAGCCACCCCGTTCATGTTGGCTCTCAGTTCCTTTTTGATGTCAGATATGATGTTATTCATTCACCAAAGGCAATACGCTGTAATCCTTGCTGTAGCGAAGCATCTGCTCGGCATAACCCTCTGTGTATGAGATGGTCACATCGGTGATGTTGCCCTGTGCATCGCGTACAGCCGTGTAAACAGGATTGATGAAACCCTTGTAAGGGGCAATGTTGAGTTTTGTATAACGGTCAAGAATCTCCTTGTGCAACTCTGGGTCAATCTTCACGCCGTAAGTCTCAACGAGCATCTGAGCACCCTTGAAGTCGCCCGTTGACTTCACTCGCTGAATCTCAGCCAACAACTCCCCAAAGAGCCCACGAAGTTTCTGATAATCATTGATTTTCACATACGTCTTGCCGTCACGCTTCACCAACTCCATCACGTTCTCACTCTTGCCGTGCTCGAATGCCCAACGAGCGATGAGGGCACGGTTACGCATGTGTGCCTCCTCGATGTTGTTGCCCAGATTGATGCGTACCAACTGGGTCAGCAAGCCGTTCTGCATCTGAGCGATGTAACTTGCCTTATATGCCTCTGCGTTCGGTACCAGCCCCAGTTCCACCAGTTTCGGGTCGGCAAGATAATACAGAGCGAAAAGGTCGGCACGTGCTTCCTCAATCGTGCTGCCGTATGCCTTGAGGCTGTCGCCATCCACGCCTTCCAGCAACTTGCCGCTGCCATGACCCAGACATTCATGCAGGTCGGTGTGCAAATCGTCGGTCAAATCGCCATATTTCTCCACCAACTCGATTTCTTCAGGACCGTATGCAAACTCCTGCAACATGCCATTACCCTTTGCCGCCTGATTGTAAGCGTCTGTCAGGTTGCCAATGGTCACGGATTTCGACCCGTGTTCCGCACGAACCCAGTCGCTGTTGGGCAGGTTGATGCCGATGGCCGTAGAAGGGTAGAGGTCGCCACCCAGAATGGCAGCCTTGATGACCTTTGCCGTGATGCCCTTCACCTTTTCCTTCTTGAAGGCAGGATTCACAGGCGAGTGGTCTTCAAACCACTGGGCGTTGGCACTCAGCAGTTCTGTCCGCTTGGTTGCCTCCAGGTCTTTGAAGTTCACGATGCTTTCCCACGAGCACTTCAAGCCCAGCGGGTCGCCGTAACACTCGATGAAACCGTTCACAAAGTCCACCAGTGGCTCCGTGTTTTCCACCCATGCAATGGAATACTGGTCAAATGTCGTCAGGTCGCCCGTCTCATAGTAAGCCATCAGCAGGTCAATCACCTCCTGCTGTTTGGCATCCTCAGCGAAAGGACGTGCTTTCTTCAGATTTTCCACAATCTTCTTCAAGGCTGCACCATACAAGCCGTTAGTCGTCCATTTTTTCTCGATGAGATCGCCCTTTTCTGTCTTCACGAGACGTGAGTTCATGCCATACATCACGGGGTGCAGCGAGTCGCCCTCCGCCTTCTGCCGATTATAGAAATCCTCTGCCTCTGCTTGGGTCACATTCTCATAGTAGTTGCTGGCACTCGTCTTCACAAGGTCTTCACCCTCAGCCAAGTTCACACGTTTCACCATAATGCTCGGGTTGAACATGACATCAAGAATGTTTTTGGGTGCTTCTCCCCAAGCACTTTCGGCGATTTCATCGGACAAGTTGACCTGTTTTTTGAGCCATTCTTTTGTGAAGCCTGGCACGAACTTCTCACATCCATAGTGGTGGTGAATGCCGTTGCTGAACCACACACGTTTCAGATACACCTCCAGTGCCTTGAACTGCTCGTCGTTGCGGTCGCCCTCGTAGTTCTGGTACACATCTTCCAGCATCTTGCGGATGCGAAGATTGTACTTTCCGTTTTGGTCGAACAGGATGTCACGGCCATACAGGGCTGCCTCTTGCAGATAGTAGATGAACGTCTTTTGCTTCAACGTCAGTTGGTCAAATCCGTCCACGCGGTAGCGGAGCATTTGCAAGTCGGCAAACCGCTCGTTGTTATACTCGAAGGTCCCTTCATGCCCCGATGGAGCAGCGGGTTGGCTCTGTTGTGCATTTACGTTGGCTGCACCTATCGCCAAAATAGCAGAAATCATCATTGTTTTTGTCCTTGTCTTCATTATGTTGTTCTATTAAATAAGATGCATTGTCGCTCTGTAGCGTTCGGGTGTCGTGCCCATCACTTTTCGGAAGGCGGTGAAGAAGGATTGGCGATTGCTGAAACCCACCATTGCCCCGATGTCATCCACCGTGTAGGGGGCAAGTCGGCGGTCTTTCAGATGTTTGGCGGCATCTTGTACACGGTAATAATGCACGATGTCGGTGTATGCCATCCCATATTCTTCCTTGATAATTCTCGACAGTTTATATGCAGGAACACCCAACATCTCTGCCAGTTTGCCAGCAGAGAAGTTGGGTGTACGGTATCTTTTCTCCTTGATGAGAATCTCGTCAATGCAATCTTTGTAGCGTGTTTCTTTCATTTCGGCTACAAAGTTACATGTTTTTCGGCTAATAAAGAACTTTCTTCACAATTTGTTTGCCGTTCGACAACGTTTGACGCTCTATCATGATGCCTTTTGTGACGTTCTGGAGTTTTCTGCCCGAGAGGTCGAAGTAGTCGCGAGCGACAACCTGGGCGTCAGCACCTACAGCAGCGATGGCAGATGGAATCTCGGCATTGAAGTATGCCACACCATCTGTTACTTGGATATAAACATTGTTGAGTTCAGAACCGCCTACCATGTCGGGCAAGATGAACTCATGATAAATATCTTCGCCATTGCTGTCTTGCTCATGCTGAAGGTAAACCGAACGGAGTGTGTAGTAGCCGTCAGGCGTGTCCTCAGGAATGGTGGCTGAGACTTTCAGCGTGCTGCTGGGGCCATAATAGGACAGGTACTGCTGTGTGTTTCTCGACCCTGTAGATGAAAGAACCTGCAATTGTTCTCCGCCGAGTGTGTAGAGGGCTGCGGCGTATGTCCATGTGTGTGCCGTGCGAGAGAAGTTGTAGAACTTGCCAATGTTGAAAGTGAAAGAACTGCCCAGTTCGGCACTCTCCTCGTTGACGGCAGGGGCCTCATACTGATAGAGTCGCCATTGGCATGGGGTTTTGTCTGTACCTTCCGGGTCGGGTTCGATGCCGCACACCATCGACTGGTCGTTAGAGAACGAGTAACTGGTGCGTGAAGGTGCCAATGTGACGATGGAATAGTA
This sequence comes from uncultured Prevotellaceae bacterium, assembly GCA_937892315.1. The sequence goes on from CALAVF010000125.1 coordinate 4,663, forward strand.
GGCATTGGATGAGCCATCCCATCCCCAGTTGACATGGAAAAAGTCGCTCTCGTCGTAGCCGTCGATGATGAACTCGTGTCCACCTCCTTTGGTGCTGAAGCCTGCGTACAGCACGGGGCGGTTGGCATTCAATTCTGACTTGACAAGATCGTTCCATTCCTCCTGTGTGGCATAGCAGTCGCGACGCTCAATGTGGAGAGGGGATGCCTTGTAGCCGAAATTCTCATAGAGGGCTTTCATGGCAAGGTCATCATTCGTGCCGCTACCCTCGGGGTCGTAAGCCATGCGAGTGGCGATGCCGCAGTCATACGACAGTTGTGCCACCGCTTCGGAAGCCTCGGCTGAGGCTAAATTCTCCTTGGTGGTCGCATACATGGAGTCCCATGCGTAGTGGTGTTGGCTGAAGTCGGACGAGATGACACCTACGCCGCTGATGCCGCTGGCATAGCGAGCAGAGCCAGTGCCTACTTCTGGCCAAGCAAAGTGATACATGATTTGAGCCAACGCCGTTGCAAC
>CALAVF010000126.1 GCA_937892315.1 uncultured Prevotellaceae bacterium
CATGCCTCGGGCTCCTGAGCCGGAGAGGGGTTTCATCAGGGCGGTGGGCAGGGCGGCCACAAAGTCGGTGTCGCCTCCACAGGCTCCGACGAGCCAGCCCGTGCCGCCGATGAGGATGTCCATGCCGCCGCTGGCGCGGAACACGCCGATGGCGACGAGGATGGCGACGAGGTAGGGGATGACTCGCACGGCGGTGGTGAAGCCGTCTTTGGCTCCCTCGATGAACGCCTCATAGACGTTCACCCGTCGGGTCATGCCGGCGATGATGAAGGTGAGGATGATGCCGAAAAGGATGACGTTGGCGGCAAGGGTGCTGACGGTGTCCATGGTCTCTTTGTCCATCTGGCTGAAGCCCCAGATGATGGCGGCGACGAGGGCACAGAGCCCGCCGAGCGTGCCGAGCAGCACAGGCTTCAAGAGGTTGATACGTTGGTAGAGGCTGGTGACGATGATGCCTGCGAGGGTGGCGGCGAAAGTGGCAAGTAGGATGGGCACGAAGATGTCGGTAGGCTGTGCGGCTCCGAGTTGGGCTCGATAGACCATGATGGACACGGGAATGAGGGTCAAGCCCGACGTGTTGAGCACGAGGAACATGATCATGGGATTGCTCGCCGTCTGGTTCCGCTCTGCCACCTGCGCCTCCGTCCATCCATTCCTCATTCCTAATTCCTCATTCTTCATTCTGTTCAACTCCTGCATACTCTCCATCGCTTTCAGACCGAGGGGTGTGGCGGCGTTGTCGAGGCCGAGCATGTTGGCGGCGATGTTCATGAAGATGTGTCCCGTGGCTGGGTGTCCCTTGGGGATGTCGGGGAAGAGTCGGGTGAAGAGGGGGCTGAGCACTTTGGAGAGGGCACTGACCATGCCGCCTTTCTCGCCTATCTTCATCACGCCCATCCAGAGGGAGAGCACGCCGGTGAGTCCGAGGGAAATCTCGAAGGCGGTCTTGGCGTTGTCGAAGGTGGAGTTGATGATGTCGGCAAACACGCCTGTGTTGCCTGTGAAGCACTGGATGATGGCACACACGGCTGCCAACAGGAAGAATGCTATCCAAATGTAGTTAAGTACCATAGTTTTTGTCTTTAAGGGAAAAGGGAAAAGTGAAAAGTGAAAAATTTGCTGCCGCGGCTGTATGAGTTATCTTCAAAATAATCAATCGCCACTAACAATAAAGAGTTATCGCTTTGCTATCAGAATCGTAAAAATGGTGAGAGGTATTGCATGTAGCCCTAAAGAATACGGTATGCTTAATCAAGTTTTCCGCTCGGGCACAGCAATTGGAGCATTGGTAAGCGAATCCACTTATGCACAAAATCCGAAAGATTTCATCAACAAACTTTCAGTAGCCTTGAAAGAATGTAACGAAACTCTTTATTGGCTCAATCTTCTGAAAGACACTGATTATATACAGATAGATGAGTTTATAAGTTTAGAGAAAGATTGCCGAGAATTACTCGCTCTCTTAATATCGTCAATAAAAACAACAAAACAAAATTTATAAAAGAAAGTGACAATGAAAAGCGGTAGCAAATTTTTCACTTTTCATTTTTCACTTTTAACTTACGAAGTATTATGGCAGAAAAGAAAAAAGTTGTCGTTGCTTTCAGCGGCGGTTTGGATACGTCTTATACGGTGATGTATCTGGCAAAGGAGAAAGGTTATGAAGTACATGCCGCTTGTGCCAACACGGGTGGCTTTTCGGCTGAACAACTGAAGACGAACGAGGAAAATGCTTACAAACTGGGTGCCACAAAGTATGTGACCCTCGACGTGACGCAGGAGTATTACGCTAAGTCGCTCAAATACATGGTGTTCGGCAACGTGCTCCGCAACAACTGCTACCCCATTTCGGTGTCTTCAGAGCGTATCTTCCAGGCTCTCGCCATCGCTCGCTATGCGAAGGAAATCGGAGCAAGTGCCATCGCCCACGGAAGCACGGGTGCAGGCAACGACCAGATTCGTTTCGACATGACGTTCCTCGTGATGGCTCCGGGTGTGGAAATCATCACGCTGACTCGCGACGGAAACTTGAGCCGTCAGGAGGAGATTGACTACCTGAACAAAAACGGCTTTGCGGCAGACTTTGCGAAACTGAAATACTCCTACAACGTGGGCATCTGGGGCACCAGCATCTGTGGCGGCGAGATTCTCGACTCGAAGCAGGGTCTGCCTGAATCGGCATACCTGAAGCACCCCACGAAGGAAGGTCCCGAACTGTTGAAACTGGGCTTTGAGAAGGGTGAACTCTTCTCGGTGAACGGCAAGAAGTATGAGGACAAAATTGCAGCCATTCAAGCAGTGGAGGAGATTGGTGCGGCTTACGGCATCGGACGTGACTGCCATGTGGGCGACACCATCATCGGCATCAAGGGTCGTGTCGGCTTCGAGGCGGCAGCACCCATGCTGATTATCGGTGCCCACCGCTTCTTGGAGAAGTACACGCTCTCCAAGTGGCAGCAATACTGGAAAGATCAGGTGAGCAACTGGTACGGCATGTTCCTGCACGAGAGCCAGTATCTGGAGCCTGTCATGCCCGACATCGAGGCCATGCTGCTCTCCAGCCAGCGCCACGTCAACGGCACCGCCATCCTCAAGCTGCGTCCATACGGTTTCGAGACTGTAGGCATCGAGTCACAGGATGACCTCACGCGCTCGAAGCTCGGCGAGTATGGCGAGACACAGACAGGCTGGACAGCCGACGAAGCAAAGGGCTTCATCAAGGTCCTGTCGACACCGCTGCGGGTGTACTACGGTATTCATCCTAACGAGCGGTAATGCCCATGATTAAAGTAGGTATCCTTGGCGCTGCCGGTTATACAGGCGGTGAGCTTATCCGACTGCTGGTAAACCACCCCGAGGCAGAAATCGTCTTTGCCAACTCGGAGAGCAACGCTGGCAACCTTGTCAGCGACGTGCATGAAGGGCTGACGGGCGACTGCGACCTGCGGTTCACGTCGGAGCTGCCGTTCGAGGCCGTCGACGTACTCTTCCTCTGCTTCGGTCACGGCAAGAGCGAGGCGTTCCTCCGTGAGCACAGCATCCCGGAGCATGTCCGCATCATTGACCTGGCACAGGACTTCAGGCTAAGCACTGACTTCGTCTACGGACTTGCGGAGCTTAACCGCGAGGCGATACA
>CALAVF010000127.1 GCA_937892315.1 uncultured Prevotellaceae bacterium
TGCTGAGAAAGGGCAATATGTTGATGGCATATTCCACTATGAGCGTCGTAAAACAGTCATAGTTTTATCGCAATATAATGACGTATGAAGAGTGAATAAAAATCAATCTACAAAAGATAAGAACAAATTGTCCTATTTTTATTGAAAAAAATGCTATCAGATGCCAAAAGTTTGTCGTAACTTTGCCGTCGAAATGTGAGACAAACAAAAGACTAACTAATAGATAAACCTATGAAACATCGTGTTTTATTCCTCCTGCTGTTTGCAGGATGCCTCTCGACGAATGCCGCCGTGCGAGTGACAGGCATGAAAGTGTCGGGACTGGTCGCCCCCCTCGGCATCGACGAAACACCCACGTTCAGTTGGCAGACGGAGAGTGACGAGCGTGGTTTTCAGCAGCAGTCTTATGCCATCACCGTCACCGATGCGAGTGGCAAAAAAGTGTGGCAGTCGGGTGTGGTGACATCGGACGCACAAAGCAATATCCGCTATGAGGGAATGCCGTTGCGGTCACGTGCTGCCTATCGATGGACGGTACGAATTGCGGGCACGAAAGGCGAGGTGAGCAAGGTGGCCACCTCTACGTTCGAGACCGCCTTTCTGGACGCCTCCGAGTGGAAGGCCGAGTGGATTGGTGGGGAACGTTCCGCAGCCGTGCCTTACTATGGCACACACTTCGAAGTCGGTAAAAAGAAAGTGGTACGCGCTCGCATATACGCAACGGCGTTAGGCGTGTTCACCATGAAGGTGAATGGTGCCGCCGTGACGGAGAACCAGCTCGAACCAGGCGAATCGGAGTTCGTGAAGACGGTACAGTATGCGACGTATGACGTGACCCCGCTCATGAGGCATGGTCGCAACACCTTTGTCGCTCAGGTGGGAGGTGGCATCTTCCATGTGGCGAAGGTGGGTGCCAACGGTGGCTTGACGGAACGCTACTGCAAGGAAATCAGCAATCAGGGAGACGTGTGTCTGAAGGCAGAACTCTACATCGAATATGCCGATGGGACAACGGAGACGGTGCTGACGGATGGCACTTGGCTGACGCACCCCTCGCCCACCACGGGCTCCAACTGGTGGGGCGGCGAAGACTACGATGCCACGCGTGAAATCCCTGGCATCGGCAGTCCCGACTATGATTTCGACGGATGGAAAGCCGTGCAGGTTGTGGAGCATCCGCAGTTCAAGTGCGGTCAGTCGAGTGGGGAAGTGGGCGTGTTGAAGTCACGCTCCTACGAACCCGTGCGAGTGGTGGAATCGTGGAAGGCGGTGAGCGTTACGCCGGTCACGCTGGATGGCAAACAGGCCTACGTGATTGACTTTGGCAAGAACTTCGCTGGTACGTTCCGCTTCTCACTTCGTGGGAAAAGGGGGCAGGTCATCACGCTCCGCACGGGGCATTTGCTTGATGCGGAGGGAAAGGTGAAGCAGGAGACGTTCAACGCATGGCCTTACGACATTTATGATACGTACATATTCAAGGGTGAGGGGTCTGTTGAGCAATGGGGACCCACTTTCATGTATCACGGCACTCGCTACCTGCAAATCTTGGGGTTGACGGAGTCTCCTACGCCTGAACTGTTCACAGCCCTTCGGATGCGTGCAGCGGTGGAGCAGACAGGCGAGTTCGTGACCAGCAACACGCTTCTGAACGACATCCACACCATTTGTCGTGACGGCATCCAGTCGCAAATCTACAATGCCTTCACCGATTGCCCCCATCGCGAGAAATTGGGGTGGCTCGATGTGCCCAACGAACTTTACTATTCCATTGGCTACAACTATGACATGGCCGCCTTTTGGAGCAAGACAGTTCAGGACTGTTTCGATGCCCAGTATGCGACAGGCAAGGTGCCCTCCACCGTGCCGCACTTCCACGGTGATTGGGACGATGACCCCAATTGGGGAGGTTCTGCCATCTTTGTGCCCTACCGCAACTGGCAGATGTATGGCGACAAGCGTCTGATGACCAAACACTACGATGGCATGAAGCGGCTCATCGACTACTATACGAGCATGACCCGCGACCACCTCATGCCTGGTTCGTCCTATAGTGCCCTGTCCGATTGGGGGCAAGGTTCATCTGGCTTGACGCATCAAATCCCAGCCGAGTTCACCATCACCACGTCCTACTATTACCTGTTGAATGCCATGAGCGAGATGGCCGCCGAATTGGGGCATACGGACGATGCTGCCACCTTTGCAGAGACCGCCGAGGAGGTGAAAAAGGCTTTCAACGCACGTTTCTTCCATGCCGAAACGGGAGTGTACGATTATGGCAACCAAGGTGACTACGGGATGCCGCTCTACTACGGATTGGTGGATGCGG
>CALAVF010000128.1 GCA_937892315.1 uncultured Prevotellaceae bacterium
TGACGCCTTCCATTTGTTCAATCTTCTCGTGGTCGGCAATGGGGACGGTGAAGAGAAGTTCGTAGTCTTCGCCTCCGTTGAGGGCGGCGGTGGTGAGGTTCATGTTGAGTTCTTCTGCCATGACGGCTGTCTGGTAGTCGATGGGGATGCGTTCTTCGTAGATGCGGCATCCGCAGTGGCTCTGGGTGCAGATGTGGAGGAGTTCGGAGGAGAGTCCGTCGCTGATGTCCATCATGGCGGTGGGATGGATGCCTGCCTCACGGAGCCGGAGGATGATGTCGCGACGTGCCTCGGGCTTCATCTGGCGTTCGAGCAGGTATTCTCTGCCGCTGAAGTCGGGCTGTGAGATGGCGAGGCGTTCGGCATCGGTCTTGGCGGTCTCGATTTGCTGATAATAGACTTCCTTCTCACGTTCAAGGAGTTGGAAGCCCATGTAGGCAGCCCCGAGGTCGCCGCTGACGCAGATGAGGTCGGTCTCTTTGGCTCCGTTGCGGTAGATGGCTTTGCCTTTCTCCGTTTCGCCGATGACGGTGATGGAGATGGCAAGTCCTGTGCGGGACGAGGTGGTGTCACCGCCCACGATGTCCACGCTGTGGGCTTCGCAGGCGAGGCGAAGTCCGGCATAGAAGTCTTCGAGGTCTTCCACGCTGAAGCGTTTGCCGAGGGCGAGGCTGACGGTCATCTGCTTGGGCATTCCGCCCATGGCGTAGATGTCGGAGAGGTTGACCATGGCTGCCTTGTAGCCGAGGTGCTTCATGGGCAGGTAGGTCAAATCGAAGTGTACGCCCTCCATGAGCAGGTCGGTGGTGACGAGGATGTCTTTGTCGGCATCGTAAGTGAGGACGGCACAATCGTCGCCCACTCCGTAAGTCGTCTCGGGGTTCTTCGTCTCGATGTTTTCTGTCAGGTGCTTGATGAGTCCGAACTCACCAAGGGTGGATATTTCTGTTGCCATTTATTTTGTCTTTTTCTGTTTCACGTAGTTTTGGATGAGGGCATCAAAGTCTGCCTGTCTGCCATCGAGGAATTCCACCTGGATGGGAATGACGCGGAGGTTGGGGATGCCGTGCAGGCGTGTGGCGTCTTTCTCGGTGGTGATGATGGTACGCCCTGCGGCTTGCTGTCGTATCTTCTCGATGTCTTTGGGGGTGAAGTTGTGATGGTCGGGAAAACTCATCACGTCGAACTTGGGCAGGAGTTTCTGTAGGTCGTACACCATCTGCTGGGGGGAGGCAATGCCCGTGACGAGCAGAGGATTGTCACCCAGACCTTCGAGGGTGTCGGGGTATCGGTAGGTGGTGAAGAAGAGGTCTTGCCAGTTCTGGAGGGCAAGGGTTCGTTCGATGCCTCGGCGGTCCATCGGCGTGATGTAACGCGGACATTTGGTGATGATGACGATGTCTGCCCGTCGTATGCCAGATTGGGGCTCGCGAAGGTGTCCTGCCGGCAGCAGTTTGTCGAAATAGACGAGTCGGTGGTAATCCATCAGCAGGATGTTGAGACCTGCCTTGACGTAGCGGTGCTGGAAGGCATCGTCGAGGATGACCACGTCGGTGGGTGGTCGGAGGTTGCTCTTCATGAGTTGCTCGATGCCATGACAGCGATTCTTGTCCACCGCCATGTGTATCTTGGGAAACTTCCGCTTCATCTGGAAAGGCTCGTCGCCGATGTCGGTCATCTTGGTCTGCTTGGTGGCGAGCACGTAGCCTTTCGATTCTCTCTTATAGCCACGGCTCAGCACTGCCACTTGACATTGCTTGGCGAGCAGCCGAATGAGGTATTCGGTGTGTGGTGTCTTGCCTGTCCCTCCCACCGTGAGGTTGCCCACGCAGATGACGGGCAACGGGAATTTCTTGGATTTGAGCACACCATAATCGAACATCAGGTTTCTGATGCCTACTACAAGCCCGTAGAGCCACGAGAGGGGCAGGAGCCAATAGTTGATTTTGGTGTGGTCGCCTTCCATTTTCTTTTAGTTTTTGAGATGTTTGTAATATTCCTAAATTCCGCAGCACTTTAGTTTAACTTTCTTTATAAGTTCCTGAGCAACA
>CALAVF010000129.1 GCA_937892315.1 uncultured Prevotellaceae bacterium
CACGATGCCCAAAAGTCGATGAGCAGGAATTTGCCTTCGTATGCCTTGACGATGTCGGCAAGTTGGCAGCGTGTGCCCTCTGGAGTAACCATGTCGAGGTCAACGACAGGGTTGCCCGTGGCAGTCATTTCGGCAATCTTGGCACGCTGCACAAAACGGTTGTAACGTGCGGTATCGGCTGGACAGCCCGTAATGGTCTGCTGCAACTGGTGGATTTGCTCCGTGGTGAGGTTGTAGCCGTTGGTGAGCAGCCGATTGGCTGCATAGACAGACACCACCGACGTGGGATGTTTCTCAATGAACTGATAATCAAAGTGGAACGTCGGTTCGGAGAAAGAACTGAGGGACGTGAGAGCGACGTATTCGCAGTAGTCGCGGTGAGCCTCACTGCCCACGATGTGGAAGTCGGCACTCTCGGGAGCGTTGGGGATGAGGTCGTAGGACGGCACCTGCAGGGTCATGTCGGAATTCTCGACAAAGACGGGGGTGTAAGTCCATTTGACGTCTTTATAGTCGTTCTTCTCCGCCTTGTCGCCAAGGAGGGCGAGGTTGTTGGTCGTCAAGGTGCAGAGCATGGGGTGGTCAACGTGCCCTTCGAGGAAAAACTCACCCTTTTTCTGTACCGTGACAGTGGCGATTTCCTCGCTCGACATGTCCTCGCTGCTGAGCAGCCCAATTTCCACTCCTGCCTTGAGCCCTTTCACTTTGCCGTGAATACGGAATGTCTGCTGTGCCGACACAGCACAGCAGACAATGAATGATAGGAATGTGAAGAGGAGTCTCATGCCAATTCCTTTTTACTTGACATAGACTTTCTTGCCATTGATGATGTTGATGGCACCCTTCACAGGTGCTTTCACCTGCTTGCCGTCGATGGTGTAGATGCCTACGAGCGTGCGTGCCGACTGTTCAGCAGCCACACCCTGAATGGCAACCTCCTCGGTGCTGGCAAAGAGAATCTTCTCAGGCAGAGGATACTGAGTGGCATCCAGCGCAAGATAGCACTCGTTCTGAGCCACGGTGCCAGCGGTTGCCTTCACGAAGTCGGTGCCGTCGAAGACATAGTAGGTCATGGCGTTGCCATCGTCGTCGGTTGCAGGCAGGTCGCTGATGTTGACAGCCCCGGCACTGGTGCCCACGAGGTAACTATCCCAAGGGAATGTCTCCTCGTTGGTCAAGATGATGGACTGCTCGCCCTTGCCATAAAGGATGACGCCGTCGCCTGCTGCATAACTGTAGCCAAACTCGCTGATTTCGTAAGAGGCATCGAAAGAAGGAATCTCGCCTTCGTACTTGTGAAACTCTGAGGAGATGACATTCCAATCATCGTCATATTCGATTTCCCAATAACCCCATGCATTCTCCGTCTCGTCGAAGGAGATGGTGTTGTAATTCTCGTCCGTGAAAGTCTTCTCGACAGGCACGATGCGGTAGCCCTTCACATTGCCCAACAGAGCAGAGTAGGCATTGGAGAACGGAATGTACTTACCCTCGCCGAAGTCGATGGTGATGATGGAGTCGCCCGAGAAATGAGCCGTGTAAGTCTCCACGTCAGACACGGTGAGACTGTAAGGGTTGTCGGTGATTTTGTTGCCCTTCGAGTCGGTCCAGTAGTCAAACCTGGCAGAGGGGTCAGAAGAAGAGGCGGAGATAGTGATGTTGTCGCCTGTGTCGTTCGCCACCTTGCTGATGTCGAGCAGGGCGATGGAAGCGAGTCCGTCGGCTGGCTGCACTTTCACCTTCGAGAAGATGGCATAGTAGGTGGCATCTGGCACGAAACTATAATACTCCACCAGGTCATCCTCGGATGTCTGCATGGTAGAAACCTCGATGGCCGCTTCGGTGCCTGTTGCCACCTGCTCAGCCATGACGGTTTCATCAACAGCCGAACCGAACCAACCAGCCAACTGATAGCCAGCAGCGGGCTGTGCCCACACATAGAGCGAGGTGGTAGAGAAGCCTTGGGTGTATTGCTTCACTTCCATCGCAGAGGTGTAATCTGCGGCAGACTCTGGGGATGTGTAGCCATCGGAGGCATAAATCACGCCCTTACCTGTAGGGGCTGCCTCTACTCGGTTGTAGAACCAGTAGTAGTTGCTGTCAGACTCAGCGAATGCGGTGACGCTGAGGACGGCAAAAAGAAGAAAAGAGTAAAGTTTTCTCATAATCACGTTGTTTTTAGTAAGTTAATATTGAATGTTTGATATATTGTCTGGATAAGAACGCCTGTGACGAAGAGCAACTGTTCGATGAAGAAGATGCGACCCAAGTTCACAAGCATGAAAGCGATGAACGCCAGAAGGATGACGGTGTATGTCGCATAGGTGCGTCGCCTTGCCCATCGGGAGATAAGCAGCGGGATGGGATTGAAGGGAATGAGGAACCAGTTCCACTCGGTGCCTGGCGTTCGGGAGATAAAAACCATCCACACAAGGAACACGCCCACCAAAAAGTGGAGCACGAGCAGGGTGCGACGGACGGAAGGCGTGCTGATGGGCAGAAGGCACAGCAGCAGGAAAAGGATGGCAAAAAGCCGAGGCGACAGGAGGGGTGAAGTGCCGCTCTCTTCCACTTCGGTTGGAGCGGCAAGTTCTGTAGGGCGGTCGGCAAGTTCTGCCTTTTCTAAGAGGGCTGCCACATCGAGGGGCATGATGAGTTTGCTGGTGCCACGAACAGTCTCGTCGGGAGTGCCGCCATAGAGCGTATGCCCGATAAAGCCTTTCCACGAAGAGGTATCCTTGTAGCGAGCCAGGATTTGACGGCGGGTTTCATACGGCAAGAGTTCGTCTGCCATCTCGTCGAACGGGAGGTGACGGTCTTGCACCGCTGCAAAGATGATGCTCACCATCTCCTGAGCACAGCCGTTGTGGATGTAGTCGATATGACGGGCCAAGCCAAGGGCAACACAATCATCGAGAATCTTCCACAAATGGCGGGTTTCGTCGAGTGTCAAACGAAGGGAATATTCGCTGATGCCGCGACCCTCCTGCTGATAATCTTGAAGAAAAAGGGCTGTCTCTTCAGGCACGATGCCTGCCTGAAGGGTGCGTAAGGTCATGGCTGTGAACTCGTTGCCTATCTCGGGGGACTTGACGGTGAAACAATAGTCAAGTCCTGCCGAGGGGCACGACATTCGGATGGCGGCATGACCCAACATGGAGGTGAAGCCATCGCCCGGAGTGACGACCAAGTAGGAGGCATACACATCGGTGGGCAGAGAGAGGGTGTCGGTCTGCTCTGTCTGTGCCTTTGCCATGAAGACAAAGAGAAGGGATAATATGCCTGTGAGTAGTCGTCGCAAAGGGTTATTGTATCAGGCTTTCAATGAGGGTACGAGTCTCAACGCTGCTGGGGCGTGGAGCCGTGGACTTGAAGAGTTTGCCGTTGGCATCGAAGAGCATGAAGCGTGGGATGCTGTTGATGTTATAACCTGTGAGACCTGGGCAATTCTGAAGGTCGGGAACGATGTACTGCTCCCACTGCGGATTGTCCTGCTCCAGTTTGTTGAGCCACTGGTTACGCTGGGCATCAATGGAGATGGAGATAATACGCACCTTTCCTTCTGGGTGATCTTTGGTGTAGAGCAAGCCTTGCTCTTTGTAGTCTGCCACCATCTTTTCGAGATGAGGAATCTCTGCCTTGCAAGGACCGCACCACGTAGCCCAAAAGTCGATGTAGGTGACATGACCATTGCCCATGAGGTCAGCAAAGCGTGCAGGGGTTCCATCAGCATATTCAAGGGCGAAGTCGATAGGTGCTTCGCCTGGTGCCTGTGCAGACATACGGCCTAAATTCTCTCGGATGAATGAGACGTAGGTGGTATCGGTGGAAACTGCCAAGTATTGCTCATAGAGGTCTTTGAGGTCGCTGCTGGCAGTATCTAAACCCCACGAAGCGAGGAAAAGGATGTTCATCAGATAGATGTTGGCAACGTCGTTGCGAACATCCTGATTCTGAGTGTACTCGGAAAGATATTTGATTTTGGCACCTTCGGCAGACATCGGGGTGTAAAGTCCTGGATGGGCGGCATAATACCACTCAAGGTAACTGTAAATCTGAGGCACCTGAAGGGTATCGTTCGGATTGATGCCACCAATAAATTGTTGGAAGTCTGCATCCGCAATCATGGAGCGACCAATCTTCTCGCTACCGATGGCATAGGCAAAGTAGGCTGTTCCTCGCTGGTCGTCAAGGGCTCCCTGTGCTTGCTCGGCAAAGGTCTTGTCGGAGATTCGATTAACGACAGACTCCATCTTGGCTATCTCGCTGTTGATGAAGGATTTGGCAGTCTTGAAGTCCGCATGATTTGCCGCCAAAGTATCACCCTCGAAGACAGAGGAACGTGAGGTGGCTTGGAAATACAGATTGGCGTATTCTGACTTTTCGGGTTCATCGCCTGAATACTGCACGGAAAAAGGTTTTTTGGTAATGTCGGCATGGATGGTCTTGTCCGGTTGGAGCAGGACACAAAAGGCGTGACCTCCGTCGTGGATGCCATCGGAGAGGTTGTTGAAGACAAGTCCTTCTGCCAGTGTGGGCACATCAATCGTGTAGGTGAATCGACCTTTTTTGTCAATGACAAGGGTGTCATAGCCTTCTTTTTCAACACCTTGCACATAAACAAAGAATGTGTCGGTAGGAAGATACTGATTGATCTTTCCAGTGAAGGTTGCCTGCTGAGCAAAGGTGGAAGCACACCACAAGAGCAGCAGCATCAATAGCCCTCTACGACTCCCCTGTTTAGGGGAGAGTTTCTGAATTGTTGAATTTTTAAGTTGTTGTGTTTTCATTTTTCTTTTTTATATACTATCTAACAAATCTGACACTGAGAAAATATGCCTCTGGCTCAATGCTGAGACGTTGGAGGGTGGAGGTGGCGTAGAACTTCTTGCGGGCAAAGCAGTACTGCCCCTCTTTGGTGGTATCGGGGGTGGATGTCCAGAAATATGCCCATGACCCCATGAAGCGGTTGCCGTTGGCAGCAGAGGCGTAGGTGTTTTTGGTGTAGTAGCCTCCGTAAAGCAGGCTGAAATCGGAACTGAGGTAGCCACGGGTGGCTTCGAGGGCTGCCCAATCTTGATCGGTGGGGATTCGCCAACCTTCGGGCACAGCCTGCTGGGCGGCTGAGTAGGTGTAGAGCATCCCGTATTTGGAACGAAGGGCGGTGGACTCAACCTGTCGGGCATGGTCATCTACGGTCTGATAGATGCGGCTCAAGTTGCGGTCGCCAAGGTCGTAGGAGAGGTTTTCGACTGACCAATCGAGCCCTCCCAAATGAACGTAATGATAGGAGGTTCCATCGCGTGGGTCGATGAACACGCCTTGGGCTGTGGGCTGCTCAACGGCAGGGTCG